>JAQVSG010000001.1 GCA_028700655.1 Caldisericia bacterium | reverse complement strand
CATTGTATTGGCGGAGAAGGGGGGATTCGAACCCCCGTTAGAGATACCCTAAACCTGTTTTCGAGACAGGCGCTTTCAACCACTCAGCCACCTCTCCACAGAAAAATCAATACAAATTATAACAGGAAAGAAAAATTTTCCTATGTTTCTAGCTCTGCAACATGGGTTCTATTTTCATGTATGGACGCATTGATCTTCAAAGAAAAGCATCCCCAAAAAGAAAGCCTCTATTCAAATTCTATAGGAACGGCACAAATAAATACAAAATCTTGCTCTTGTGAAGGATTTTTAAACTGATGCATTTCATTTGGCTCTACATAGGCAAAATCGCCCTTGTTAACGAGGGTTTCTTGTGTATCGGAGACCATCAACCCTTGCCCCTGTATAACGTAATTCATATGTTCAAAGGGATGTTTGTGCAAAGGAGTATGACCACCCGGCTCAATGGTAAATACACGGAAACAGAAATTGGGAGCACCGTTTTCCTTGGAAAGAGGAGTTTGTTTATACACCCCTTTGACACCATCCATCTGAGGGACTATCTTGTCTGTATCTTTTAAAGAAACAATAACCATACCACACCTCAACTTTATAAAATGTACGGATCCAAAAGTAGTGTAGCAGAAAAAGAAATGGGTTGCAGAAATTTCTGGTTGCCGGATACCCACGTTTTGTTTGATTAATAATTCACTACATTCGTAGCTTCCAAAACCTCCTGCACCACTCTTCCTGCTTTTACAAGATGCGCATGTTCCACAAGCATGTCAATGGTAATTTGTCTTTCTTCAATGCAGGGTTGGCATACAAGAATATGTCCTCCAAATTCAATAAACGTATCAATTAACTTCTTTAAGGAATCAAACCCTGCACAAAAGACATGTTCATAACACCCTTTTTTGCTTAATAGAACCCCTGTCCCCTGCAGAATAACAGTAACTGGGAAAGGCCATAAACTTCGTAAGATTCAGCATTTTGTTAAAGAACCGACTCGTCTCAAAAAAACGAGTGATCCATGAGTCTTCTCATTTTCCCAGTTAGTGACTCATGGAATTGAGGAAGGGGATCAATTGATACATCGGTATCGAAATGTCAAAATATTTTGACGCTTTTTTTGTCACATTTTTTCTTTTTTAGTTTTTATATTTTTATAGCCATTTTAGCCCTATTTTTTCACTTTTTTGTAACCTTTTTATTTTTTCTGTCAATATAAGTTCAATAGAGTGCATTTTTGTGTTTTTTATGATTTTTCGAAAAATGGAGTCGTAACGCTCTTGGGTTTTATAAAAATGCTACGACAGGTTGCGAATGCTCTTTGCTGTTGTTTTGTTGTTGGGTGTATACCCCGATGAGAACAGAACCGTAAGTGATTGAAAAGGGTTTTTAGTGACGTTTAGGTCCAAAGAAAAGGTGCAATTGTGTTTCAATTTCTGACTCAAGAATACCATTGTAGACAGAGAAAGGTAAGAATTGAGTAGAAACGGCATATGGGCCGCTAAAAGCTCCCATTTTAGGATTGTGAATTCCATAATACAAAGATCGAAGACGGGATAGCAAAATCCCCCCCATACACATATTGCATGGTTCCATCGTAACAAAGAGATCACAGGCAATTAAACGCCAATCTCGCAGTTCTTTGCTGGCTCTTCGGATCGCCTTCAGCTCTGCATGGGACAATATAGATTTATCGTTTTCAACGGTATTGTGTTCAGCAGCAATGATTTCTCCTTTTCGGACAATCACGCAACCAACAGGAACTTCCTTCATTTCCATTGCCTTTTTTGCCTCTAACAAAGCTTCTTGCATATATTTTTCAGCGTACGAATGCAATGGTGTTTGGTTCATCAGAACAACCTTTGGTCCAAAAAGCTAGCATAACAATCGCGACTACGTCCAATGATAATATGATCTAGTAAGCGAATGCTAAGAGACTCCAAGCATTCGAGGATTCGCTTTGTAATTTGAATATCCTCCGGAGAGGGATTCGTTTCACCAGAAGGATGGTTGTGCACCAATACAACGCCCGTTGCATTATGCCTGAGAGCAATGCGCACTACCTCTTGAGGGTCTACCAAACAAGTATCTACGGTGCCAATTGACAATCGTTCTCGGTGAATAGGTCGATTTCGGTTGTTCACTAAAATGATGCAAAAGGATTCTTTTTTTTGATCCTGGTACTCGGGCCCCAGAAAATGATATACATAATCGATAATGTCCATAGGAGACTGGAACTGATATTCCTCTACCTTTTTTTCTTCTTTTAAAAACCGTTTTCCTAGTTCAATGCCTGCCATAATTTGTGCAATTTTGGCAGGACCCAATCCTTTTATATCTTTTTGCAATTCGTGGGCAGAGTATTGTGCCAATTGACGAATGCTATATTCGCAGTGTCCTAAAACCTGATCGGCCAGTTGAAGAGCCGATGTATTTTTGTACCCACTCGTCATTAAAATTGCTAACAGTTCTTGTAAAGAACACTCCGAGGATCCTTTCAACAAAAGCTTCTCTCTGGGTCTTTCATCGGTGGGGCGATACTTGATGGCAATATGTTTTGACATCTATTAATCCCTGCACTGATGTGTAAAATCCAAAACAATGGCAGATGTTGGATAAGAAATAGTTCGAAAGGGGGTATGAGCGACCAACACAACAAAAATATCTGCTTCTTGTAGAGCTTTTTCTAAAGAACACAACGGAATGGATTGTACTTGATCCAGCAATAAATTGGGTTCTACAGCCACCACATTAGGATATTCCTGATGAATGCTTTTGGCAATATGCAAAGCAGGGCTTTCTCGCAAATCATCAATATTCGGTTTAAACGAAAGTCCTAGACAAGCAATCTGAGGAGAGCGGTGATGCTTTTGTTTGAAAAAACTGATGGCGTTATCTACTTGAGACAATACCCACAGGGGTTTTGAATCATTGGTTTCACGGGCTTGACGGATAAGATTGGCATGCTGTGGAAACTGGTGCACCAAAAACCATGGATCCACGGCAATGCAATGACCGCCCACTCCACACCCTGGTTGCAAAATACTCACGCGGGGGTGTTTATTGGCTAGGTGAATCAACTCCATAACATCGACATCAATCGAGTGACAAATCATGGACAATTCGTTGGCAAAAGCTATGTTTACATCGCGGAAGGAATTCTCGACCAATTTGCACATTTCGGCTGTATGATCGTTGGTGGTGTACAGGTCTCCCTCCACAAACAGGGCGTAAAATTCTTTGGCTTTTTGCGCATCTTCTGGCGTGATCCCTCCAATAATACGAGGATTGGAACGAAGCTCTTGCAATATTTTTCCCGGAAGTACTCGCTCGGGGCAATAGGCAAAATGAAGTTTATTCTGCAGTTCGGGCCGGGCTTCTTCGATTTGTTTTTGGATCGTCCGGGTTGTATCCACGGGAGAGGTGGATTCAATAAGAATAAGATTGCCAGGTGCTAGGAAAGGGGTTATGTGTTGGGCTGCTTGTTCAACAAAACTGATATCGGGTTCATGATCCCCTTTAAAAGGGGTGGGTACTGCGATCATAAAAACATCGGCAAGAGCAGGTGTAGTATGTGCCGTTAGGAATCCCTTCGAAACAACGTTTTGAACAAGGGCCGCCAAATCGGGCTCTACAATATGAATGCGACCCTGATTTATGGTGTCGACAACATGACTTTGGATATCAACTCCACGAACAGAGATTCCCTTATCCGCTATGACAGCTCCTGTTGGAAGCCCGATATATCCCAATCCCATCACAACCACTTTCGGGTTTTTCATACAACCTTCTTTCT
This sequence comes from Caldisericia bacterium, assembly GCA_028700655.1. Classification (GTDB taxonomy): domain Bacteria; phylum Caldisericota; class Caldisericia; order UBA6126; family UBA6126; genus JAGLCW01. The sequence continues at coordinate 122,388 of JAQVSG010000001.1, read as the reverse complement.
GTATATTGGTCCTCAATTCTATTTTCTTCCCGTACTTCTAGCTCTGGGAGGACGTTTCTCTTCTGGCATAGAGCGCTCTTTAAAATACTCTGGTTCAATTTCATCTTTCAATTTTTGATAGCTTTCCAGCCGCCTTGCATCAATGGTTCCATTTGTAATACATTCTTTTACATAACAACCAGGTTCTTGGTCATGTTTACAATTACTAAATTTACATTTTGCGGACGCTTTGTAAAGCTCTGGAAAATACTGTATCGGATCGTCGGTTTGAATGAATCCCAGTTGTTTGATACCTGGAACATCTGCTACCCACGAGTTATCTTCCACCAAATACAGGACAGAATCTCGGGTGGTATGTTTTCCTTTTCCACTGGAAGTACTGATTTCGCCCAGGCGAAGGTCAATGCCTGTAAGAACTTTCACAAGAGCGCTTTTCCCCACTCCCGAATTGCCCATGAAAATGGACTTTTTGAGTCTCATACATGCTTTCAATTCGTCTGTATGATACCCGCTCTTAGCCGACACAGTAAGAACCTTGAAAACAGGTTGATACATGCGGATGATGCTTTCCATCTCTGCCCAAACTGCCTGATCGGTAGGTTTTTCATCCCATTTGTTAAAAACAAGGATGGGCACTAACCCCCCCGATAAAGCAGCTACCGTTATTCGATCTATCATCCCTACCGGTGTTGTAGGATGAGATACAGCTACAACGATAAAAACTTGATCCAGGTTGGAGGCTATGATTTTATTCCGATTGGGATAGCGAATGCTCTCGCGCACGATCATGGTGGTAGGGGGATATACCTCGTGGATCACGGCGATATCTTCGTTGGCTTGCTCTTGAATCTCGCATTCTACATAATCGCCTATGGCAATACACGTAACCGATTTTTCATGGGAGGTACGATGGGTTTTTTTTAGCCATGCTTTCATTATTTTTTGTTGGTCTTCAATATACACCAAGGGTGTAGGGCCGTTGCGAACGATAAATCCTTTCATGTTTAACGAAAGGTGCTTTCGAAAATAGAGGGGTATTGGTTGCGAAGATTCACTTTACCTTGTGCTTCCATAGTTTCAAAGTCAGGAAGCCAAGCAATTGCTATCGTGCCCGGACCAGAATGAGTTCCTAAAGTAGGCGATATATCGGTAACAAAAATAGAGGCCGGATGAAAGAGCTTTTGAATCTTGTCTTGGTACCATTTTGCTTTTTTTTCATCCAGGGCATGACTGATACCAAATCGAATGTGTTCCATTTCTTGCGTCGCAGAAGCAATGTGTTTGAGCATTTTTTTCTGGGCTCCCTTACTTCCCCCTAATGCGGTGCCTAATTGATGAAGAGAACCATCCTTTTCAACGTGCAGAATGGGTTTTAAATGTAGTAGATTGCCAAGAAACATTTTCCCCTTGGACAATCTTCCTCCTCTCATTAAATAGACAAGGTTTTCTACAGTAAACGCTTGCATTACGTTTTCGGAAGCCCACTGAATGATGGCTAGCACTTCCTTGATGGATCGACCTTTTTGGATGGCCTTGCCAACTTCTACTGCGATAAGTCCGGAACCGACACAAAGAGTTTTTGGATCAATGGGGTAAATATTACTCGAAAAACTTTGGGCTGCTTTTTTTACATTGTCGATGGAAGCACTCAAAGGCCTTGGAATAATGAGAAGAATGGAATGTTGGAAGTTTCGATCTGTCCACTGCAACATTCGCTTTGTATCCGAAATGCCAATTTGAGAAGTTTTGGGTAGATCTTCATGCTCCAGCATATATTGATAAAACTCTTCATTGGTGATGGTACGTTCGTCGTAGTGTGTAATGCCACCTACGTTGATTCCAAAGGGAATACGGTGAATGTTATATTTCTTGATCAGATCTTCGGGTAAATCGCACGATGTGTCCGTGATAAGCACTATATCGCGAGACACATTTCCATACGTGTCTTGCTGTTGCTGATGCATATCGTCCATTTTTTCCTGGATGATGGTTCCATAGGTTCGAAGAATCGCATATACCTTTCCCGGATCGTTGGTGTGTACATGAATTCTTACTTTTGTTTCGGATCCAATGACAACCAAAGAATCGCCTACATTTGTCAATTCTTCCTTAATCCGAGTTTTGTTGATATTATGTCCAGAAATTAAGGCTTCGGTACAGAAACGAAACTGGGTATCCTCAAAGTCAAAATCTTGTTGGAATTTTATATCCACGGTTGTAGCTTTTGCCCATCGATCCCTTTGGATAGAGCCATGTGACAAGGAATCAACAATTCCTTCTAATAAAAATACAAATCCTTGTGCTCCAGCATCCACCACGTTTGCATTGCGTAAAATTTCCATTTGCTCTTTGGTTCTTTGAAGACTCTCCTGAGCAATATGTAAAGATTTTTGAAAATAATCTGTAAAGTCTTTTTCCTGGTTATCCAAAGTGCATAGATAATTGGACCAATCTTGAATGACGGTTAATATGGTTCCTTCTTTGGGATCGCTGATTGCTTCTCTTGCTCTAACAGAAGCAATTTTCACGGCAGATGCGAATTGATCCATGTTTACACTTTCAAAGGATTCAAGTCCTTCGGACATCCCTTGAAAGAATTGTGCTAGAATGGAACCAGAATTTCCTTTGGCAGATACAATGGTGGCTTCTGCGATGCGCTGACTAGCCTCACCTATCGTTGGTTGCTGATAGTATTCAGGATTCTCTGCTAAGAGAACAACCGTACCCTTCATGTTTGTGCCTGTATCGGCATCAGGGACTGGAAAGAGATTGATATCGTCGAGTTGTTTTTCGCGATCGGACAGCCACTTAGCTCCAGCAGTGATGGCACGAGCATATTGAACGCCATTCAAAGAGAGCAATTTGTCATCATTCCTCATAATACGCTCCTATACATATAGATGCACATGGATCTTTCCATAAATTATATGAATTGCTCTCAAAGGTGCAACAGATGTAAAAATGAGGCGTAACGACTGGCAAGAAGTAGTATTAAGAGAGGAAAAGCCCGACTATGTCCTTGTAGGTTACTATGAGTAATATCCCAATCAACAGCATAAATCCAATCGTACTTACGGTGAGTTCTACTTTCTTGTTGACGCTTCGTTTTGTAATTCCTTCATAGGCAGCAAATACTATTTTTCCACCATCAAGAGGGGGAATAGGAAACAAATTAAAAATACCCAGGTTTAAACTTAAAAAGGCCACAAAGAATAGAAAAGCAACAGCAGAAGCATTGGCAGACTCTCCCGCCATTTTTATAATGCCCACAGGACCTGTTACTTGAACGCCTCCTAGGTTACCAGTGACAGCTTTTCCTACAAAACGAATGAGCTCCACAAAAAAATCTTTCATCATTGTAAGAGACATTTGAACGGATTTTACAAATCCGACGGGTTGTTGAGAAGGGGTTAAAACAACTCCTAACATTCCAATGCCCTCGTCGTCTTTGGGTACAATGTTGGTGGTAAAAATATCGTGATCACGCTGTATAGTAAGAGTAATGGGTTGCCCAGGATTCTCCGATATGGTAGGTTGCAGTTCCGCCCATTTTTCACTTTGGATATCATTCACGCCTATGATAATATCCCCGGGTAGAATCCCTGCTTCTATAGCGGGGTACCCGTCTGTTAATTCATGTACTTGCATCTGGAGAGGATTCCCTAAAAAAGAAAAAATGATGAATAGTATGGCAAAAGCAGTTAAAAAATTGGCAAAAGGTCCGCTGAAAGAAACCCAAAACTTGGCCATAGGAGACGCAGAATTGAATGTCCCTTCGCCTTTTTCGTCATCGTCTTCGCCTTTGAGTTGGCAAAAACCCCCAATGGGTATCCAGCACAAACAAAACTCTGTACCCCCGCGGTACCAATGAGCCGCATATTTCCCAATTTTAATGGTAGGACCCATCCCAATACCAAAACGTTCGACAACAATACCACTTTTTTTCGCTGCAATATAGTGCCCGTATTCATGCAAAAGTATAATAAGCGCTAATCCTAGTAAGGCTAATATATATCCCATATTGATTCATGTTCTCACTTTCTATGGTAGTTCATAATAAATATACCCAAAAAGAAGAATAAAAAAAACCGGGGCCTTGTGCCCCGGTTTTGCGAGTGTTGTTGGAATTCTGCTATTTATAAGCGTGTACGCTAGACCAAAAATGCATTTAAGGATAATACGTGATAGTAATTTCCTGTGTGGTAGAATCCCAGTCGACGGTAGCTCCGAATTGTTCTGATATAAAGCGTAAAGGTACAACGGTTCGGTTTTGAGGTTTTACAATATACGGTGCAGGGGAATAGTTGATAGCTTCTTCAGAGGAGTTTCCGTCCTTGGTTGTAACTTTCTTCATAAAGGTAGAGCCAGTGTGCATAATTAACTGAACACGACTTCCATTACTCTTATCTAAGGTAATGGTAATTTGTCCTTCTCCTGTGGCAGGTACATCGGGTTTCCAATCGACAAGAGCACCAAAGGATTCTGTGATGAATCGGAGAGGGACCATGGTTCTGCCTTCCGTTGTGAAAGGAGCAAGGTCGATAGTTACAAACTGGGGCATATTGTTTTTCATGATCACAGCATTTTTGTTTCCAATTTGAAGTTTAATGATGACAGGTACTGTCTTTTTGACAGTGATGCTGAGCATGGAAATGTTGTTTCGGTTGTCTGTGGCAATGATAGAAATAACATTGCTTCCACTGGTAATGGCAACAGGTTGAGACGTAAAAGTGCCATCTGCATTCAAATTGGCGGGTACATTGTTGACAAGTACTTGTTTTACGCCGGAAGGATCCACAGCCGTACCGCGTACTAATACGGTGTTTTCAGAAACGGTATCCCCATCTTTTGGACTGATAATGGTGATAACAGGGCCAACCTTGTCTTCTTCTTGGCTGGAATGAACGGTAACTTCTGCTGTAGCGGAAAGAGTTCCAACTTTTGCAGTCACTCTGCCAATACCAACGTTGGTAGCCGTAAATACACCAGAATTGTTTAAAATACCGATATTTCCAGACACTTCCCAGATAATGTTGTTGGGAGTGAATCGATCACCGGCTTGGTCATACGCGCTAACGGTGAATTGAACCGACTGGCCAACGTTTAATTGGTAGGTGCTTGGTTGGATTTCAATATAACTAATGCCTGGTTCCCCTTGGGTAATCGTCACAGTAGCATATTGATTCATACCACCAGGTTCGGTGGCAATGACGATAACAGTACCTGCTTTAAGGGCCGTAAGCAATCCGCGGTCGTTGATGGTTGCAAACTCGGTGTTGCTAATTGTCCATGAAAAAGGTACAGACACTTCCGCACCTTTATCATCAAACGCTTTGGCAATAAACTGAACGGCATTCCCAACAGATACTTCTGCTTGCGAAGGATTAATAACAATATAAGAAACTTTGGTTTGCCCTGAAGCGATGGTTATATTTGTAGAAGCTCGTACACCGTAGGCTTCCGCAATAACTGTTCCGGCTGCATTGCTAGACCCTGCCGTAAAAGTTCCATCACTACTGATGGTACCAATGCTAGTAGGATTGACAGACCACGTAAATTTAATATTGGGTACATTTTCTCCAGCAGAGTTGTATCCTATGGCGGTAAAGTTTTGGGTTCCGTTGGGCAATACGCGGACATCCTTTGGAGATATCTCTATGCGTGTAATAGGTTGTGAAGAGAGTCCGTTAATCTTAAAGGTAACACTCTGTGTAGTTCCCACAATGTGAGCTTTGATTGTATTCAAACCGGGTGTTTTGGAAGTTGTGTACATAGCAACGGCATTGCCAGAAGAATCGGTTACAAAATCTTCTTTGTTCAAAACGCCTTCGCTATTGGGTGAGGAAACAATGGAGTATTTGATAGGAGTATTGGGAATCATGTTCCCAAGGCTATCTTGCACAGCGCATGTTAAAGCAATAGTTTGTCCAGAAGAAACCGATTGGTCTTGTGTTAGCTTGATGAGCTGTTGGGATTCGTTTCCAGCTTCAATAACGTAGGGTGTGGACAAAATTTCGGTTTGTTCTTGGGATGTTTTGACATAGAGTTGGTAATTACCAGCTTTGCTTGGATTTCGAATGCCTGTTTGTAAAGAGAAAACAATAGTAATGTCGCGTTTGGATTCGGGTGTAGGATTCACTTGATACGATGCTTCCGGTACGACATTTACAGGAGTGGTAAAGGTAACCAAGGGACCTCTTTCACTGTTCATAACATTGATGACAGGAGCAGAGGATAAGGTTTTTCCTTTGTACACCGTATATGTACCAGGAACAATATTGCTTTGGTGGGTTCGGAGCTGCGTTTCGTTTCCGTTTGCAACAGCGACCAAATCACCACGAATTTTTTCACGATAGAAATAATCGGCATAGACAGAGTCACCGTCACTAATTTGTGTGTAGAAAACGATGCTTCCTTTTTTTAAGCCTTCAACAACGTTATTGTTGGCATCCATAAATTGATAATCTACACCGCGCACTAAAACAGTGGGGTAGTTTGGATTGGATGCACTTACTTTACGAAGTTCGAGTTTGTATTCTTCTTCACCAAATAAATCGGGGTCAATAATTTCGCCATGGCGGAATTGACCTCGACCAGATATGGTGTCAATGGTTACTTTTTCATTCATAATTTGTTGGGCAATGTCATAATCTGCTACCACGGTATCGAGTTGTTTTAACGATTTGCGGAAAGTAATCAACCCTGTTTTACAATCAATTTTGTAATCCGACAATTCGTATTCGTTCATTTGTCGTGTTACATACGATCCACCTGTAGTGGGTCTTTCAATAATTATTTTTGTAAAAGAGGATCGATACTCCGACCGAGGTGTTCCGGTTAGTGCATCGCAACCAACATCAATATACGAGGTATTCGGTGCTTTAACTACGGCCACTAAAGAGTCTTCTCCGTAGGTACCGGCATCTTTGGTTCGGTACACTTTATACTTACTAGCATTGGGTACAGGAGACCAGGTTAAATGAACCGCATTCATATTCCCCGTAGCAAAGTCGACCATTCGTTCGGGCCACGGTGGCGATTCTTCATTTAAGGTGTCGCTGACAGCTGTTACAATGTAGTACCATTTTCCGGTATTCTTGAAGTTTGTAGGGTTGCTCTTTAACTGTATGGGCATTACTCTGTAATTGACATCGTTATCTTGTGGAATAACAGGAGCAATAACAGGATAATGAGCCAATTTCAAGATTTGCTCTCCACCATCGGCATAGTTCACCAATACTTCTCCGCTAATATCAGTCCAACCCTTGGTAAGGGTTTTTCCATAGTCAGAGTAAGAGTCATTCATGATGGAAACATTGGCAGAAATAACACCGTAATAACTAAATCGGGTATCCCCAGCTGTAATGGAATTGCTTCCATCCGCATCTCGAACGATCATTTCTCCAGGTTCAAATGTGTTGTTGGGGATTCCATTTTCAATATGTCGGTATCGGAGAACGGCAGATTGGAAAGTGGACAATGCTAAACCAATATCGCGTTCGCAATTACGAACAATGGAACCGGCTGTGTAATGAACTTGATAGGAGCCGTCCCAGGCAACAAATTCGGTGAGACGAATATCGCCTTCGCTGACAGTACTATTGTTGTCTAAGTCGCGGTACACGGGATCGGTCATCCAATAATTGGTGTCTCCATCGGTATCGTGAAATTTTTCATTGTTAGCAAAAGGAAACAACGGCTTTCCAAGGTCTACATCCGTGCCTATTACAGGCAAAGTAGGAGCATACTGTCCATATCGCATGTCGGTTTTTCGATAATTTCCTGCAGATACAACCGCTGTTGTGTTGTTTGCCAATCGATAAATGCGCCATTCATTAAAGATATTGACTCCAATATTGTTTGTATACCCTTCGGAATAAGAGGTGGCAGACCATGGGAAAATATTGACAGGTGAGCCAATATCGTTATCTCCGGCTAGAACCACAGTTTGTGGTGGGTACAGGTTGGTACCAGACACAACCCAACTCCATCGAGTGTCACCTACTTGTACTTGTTTGTTGAGAGCAAGTAAAGAAGTTTTCTCGTAGACACATTCGCCAAAATCATAGGTTCCGTTGGCAGATACTGTATCGGTGAACACATAATCGTTAGCAATAATCGGATCATTGCCCAATCGATTCACGACACCGGCAATGTCCAGATCTGTACCTTCTACAACCGAACCTGCTTGGTAATCAAAAATACCTGCAATCAATACATCGCTTCGGTCTAGATAGTTGTTTTGATTGCGATCGTCCACGAGCCAATCGTTTTCATTGTAAACACCATCGTTATTGTTGTCTACAAAGGTAAGATTGGTCGCAGAAAAGGATGTCAATGGTCTCGTTGGATCAGCTCCGACCCCAAAATCGTTGTCGCCCACTTGAACCAAGGATCCTTGACGGTACGAAACGCCACCAGCAAATACAATGCATAATCTGCGGTCACCCACAGAAATTTTACTGTCGTTATCACGGTCTTCATAGATCCACTCTGCGGCATCCAATCGACCATTGCCGGAACGTACATTGCCAGCACCGTAGGTTAAATCATAAAATTTAACGTTTCGTGGTAGCTGTGTGTAGTCTGGACCAGGTTGATAACGATAGTCCACAACGACACGATCCCCTTTGCGAAGAGGATTCATTAAGCGAACTGTACCCGTCCGGTAGTCAAGTTCAAAATCGGCACCCACCAACTCCTTTGGATTGACACAAATGTTTCCAGATGAAATCGTAGAATCCAAATTTGTTTCTTTGGGGAAAATGATCGAAATAGAATCTTTTCCCGCTTGAAGTGCAGAATTTACATTAAATTTTACTTGGTAGGATGCTTGTGTTCCTGCCGTTTTCGGGTACGGTGTAACCTGTATGTTTTGAGCATCTGCTCGGGTCATTTCAACAGTTGCAAACACAGAAACAACTAAGGTTACTGCGATTAAACTAGCTACAAATCGGATCGTCTTTTTCATAACCTACCCCCCTTTAAAGTTAACTGTAGGTTAAAGTGCCTAAAAAAATTAAACTTACTGTAAAATTAACATTACACTAGGTATTACAAAATACTACTTTTCTATAAAAGTATTTAAACAAAAGTTTTTTAAAAAATCAAGAAAAAACACCTTTTTTTTAGGTTTTTTCTGTTTTTTATAGAAAATAGTTTTTGAAAATGAAAAAGTTCATCCAAAAATGATTCTTATTTTAACGTTCCTAAAAGCTCATAGGAACGGAGCTTGTTGAACAAAGAGCGTCGGGAAATGCCCAAAATCTCTGCGGTTTTGGTTTTATTCCCTCCCTGCATCTGTAAAACTCGTTGAATATATTCCAATTCGAATTTTTTTGTAGCTTCCGAGAGGGTTAGCCCGAGATATATATCATCTGGATCAACTTTTTGTTCAGTGGACTTATGAAAAAGAAATGTTGGTAAATTCTCTTTAGTAATGAAATTACTTTTTGCAGAAATAATGCTATGGGTTAGCACATTTTTGAATTCTTCTACATTTCCGGGCCAAGAATATGCCTTGAAAATGTCCAGAGCATCGGAAGAAAACCCCTTCACATTTTTCTCATAGCGAGCATTCAAGTCTTCTAACAAATGAAGTCCTACCTCTTCAATATCCTCGATTCGTTCACGAAGGGGAGGAAGATGAATGCGCACGGTGGAAAGTTTAAAAAACAGCTGTTCATGGAATTGACCTTGTTTCACTTTTTCGGAAATATCGACGGTACTCGAAGAAACAAAACGAGAAAGAGTATCTTTCGAAATTTTCTGGAATAAAACCTCTTGCCCTTTTTTGGAGAGAAGCTGTATGTTTTTTAAATATATGGTAGCATTCGCACTCGTTTGGATATTGGCACACTCTTCTTGCAATGCGTCGGTATCTTCATAGCAAGAAACAACACAAAAGGTTCCTTCCGACACTGCTGATTTTTCATACAACGTTTGCGCCACTTGATCACATTCTGTGCCTGCTTCTCCATCGATCAATACGGGGGCATTGTTTTTGGCGACCATGCCAATATTCTTAAAAACATCCTGCATAATATGGGACGATCCTACCAGATCCACGGTTTTTGGCAATGCTGAGTAGCTGGAAGAACGAAGAGTGGAAATCTCTTTGGTTAATTGTTTCACATACAATGCTTTTTTTAAAACGATGCGAATTTCATCCACATCAAAAGGCTTTGTAATGTAGTCATACGCACCCTGTTTCATGGCTTCAATGGCCAAATCAGAAGAGCCAAATGCAGTTACAAAAATAACGGGTGCATCAATAAAGTCTTCTTTCAATTTTTGAAAAACTTCCATGCCATCCATATCGGGCATTCGAACATCTAGCAGGATAACATCGGGAATCTCTTCTCGAATTTTTTGCAAGGCATCAATCCCATCCACTGCGGTAATGACTTCGTAACCCTCATCTTCTGCAATGGCAGTACAGAGATCTCGTACGCCTTCTTCATCGTCGGCAATTAAAACTTTGTATTTCATCATGTTACAAATGTAAAGGGAAAGTCATAAAATGCAATAGTGCGCTCTCTTGGAAGCAAGAGAAATAGAATCCTGCATTCTAGGATTGAGCATTTCTCCATTGAGAAAACCCGATACGAAATACGGTAATATGTTGATCTGTATTACTTTTAAAGTCAATTTTCCCTTCCATGTCTTCCATCATCCTTCGCGATATTGCCAATCCCAAACCCGTGCCTTTGTCTTTGGTGGTAAAGAAGGGAGTAAATATCTTTCCTACATCCTCTTCGCGAATACCATACCCATTGTCTTGTACACAAATCCAGAATGTATCTGACTCTACCTCACCATAAAGCGTAATAACGCCTTCTCCTATGGGGACAGCTTGAATCGCATTGAGTAAAAGATTAAATACCACTTGGTGAACTTTTCGTTGATCGGCAAACAATTCAATAGAATCCATGCCCTGCATATAGAATTCTGTTTTCCGTTGCTGAATTCTCTCTTTTAACAAATTCTCGATGATACCCATTAAGTCTTTGAGAGAAATCCATTCGTTGTTTACTTTAGAGGGACGAGCATAGGTGATTAAATCTTTGAGCAATTCTTCCAAACGATCAATTTCTCGCCCAATGAGTTGAATCATTCTCACATTGCCAGGAACATCCGACACTTTTTTCCCCAAAAGCTGTACAAAACCTTTTACAGACGTTAAAGGATTTCGTATTTCATGCGCAATGCCTGTTGTAAACATCCCCAACATCCGAAGAGATTCATTCTTTTCTGCTTCTCGAATGAGCTTCACGTTTTCAGTTACGTCGTCCAATGTAATCAAAACGGTTCTCTTCTTTTCAGGATCCAAATGGCAAGCAATCACTATATGGAAATATTTTTGCATGGAGGGAAGTCGAACGGGAAAATTATCAAAAGAAAACGAGTGTTTATTATCAAATGCGCGATTAACAGCGTTTTCCAAAACAGGCCCCAGAAGAGAATAAATGGTTTGTATACGAATATCCCGCTTTTGCATTTGCAAAAGCTCAAGAGCTGCTTTATTGTAAAAGAGAATGTTGTGTTCTTGGTCAAGCGATATCATAGCAGTCGATGCATTGTTTAATATTAAATCGGATCGAGTTCTGGATAGAACAAGGCTTTGCGCCAATTGGTTAATGCCATCGGATATCACTCCCAGCTCCCCATTCATGGATGGCAGAGAAACGTGAAGATCTTGTTCCAATATTTTTAAACCTCGCAGGATTTTTTTAATTCGACCCGTAAAAGAAAAACTAAAAATCAAGGCAAACAATAGAATGATTCCAATAACAATGATCGTAATCATATTTGTTCGATGCTGCAACAAGGCAACTTTGGCATCCAAATTGCGTGTGGATTCTTCCACCCAAACAAACGATCCATCGTTGCTAATAGGAACCGTAGCAACCAGCTTCTTATACGTATACAATTCGGTCTTTTCTCGGAAGCCGTAAATTCGGTTTTGGCTTCGGATATAGAATCCTGCCCCTCCCTCATCCCCGAAAAGAGAAGAGGAAGTTTCGATAATACCATTCAAAGTGGGGCGTATTTTTTGTTTTAACAGGTTTTTGTAAATGTCTTCTACTGTTTTTGGTTCCGCTCCTGTATATCGGGCGTGTTGCTCTTGCGCTAGTTTATATACTTGGCTTTGTTCTCCTACAAAATATCGATTGTATTCTTTCACCAGGTAATGGCCGACTTTTTCAATTTTCTCCTGTTTTTCTACAATCAACATTTCCTTTGCATTTTGTGTGAGAAAATAATTCAAAACAACATTTCCCGATACAACCACTACAATGGTAAAAATAATCACCTGCAATCGAACCGACCCAAAAAACTTTAACATTGTCTCCACCATACATTCTCTGGGGATAACAAACGCTGCAGTTCTGTGGTTAATTCCATGCTACGAGTCACATGGTAATCCATCGATGGAAGGGTTTCAATTCGATATCCTTTAAAATGAATGTGAAGAATCACATCGGAAGGACCTGTATGTTTTTCTAAGAGCTGCGTAATAACAGACAATTGTGTTTTTGAAACTGTTTCTAAGTTGATATTCAAGTACAACCGAGACGGTTTTTGAAGTTGTTGATACACATCAGAAAGAGTAAAACAACGATCCACTTTTTTAATAATGTATTGAAAACCATCGTTACGAAAGGCCACTTTTGCAGAGAATAAAAAGGCCATAATGGCATCGGAATGGGCCCCTTGCATAACGGCATCAATATCGTTCGCTGGCTCTCCGAAAGCCATTAGTTCCATGGATCCGGATACATCGGACAAAGTACACATTCGGACGGTATTTTTGGTCTTCTTACGAGGAGTTCGAATGGAATCAATCATGCAAAACAATTGTACTTCTGTTTCTGTATGAATGTTTTGTAGGGTTTCTAGGGAGGTAAATTCAATTTTAGGAAACGCTTCTAAAAATTGTACCATAGGATTGGCTGTAATATAAAAACCAAGAGCCTCTTTTTCAAACAGAAGATGGGTTTCAATGGAACTAGGATGAGATATTATCGGAGTTTCTTCTTCCGATACTCCCGCTGCATCGAATAAGGACAAACCTTCTGTTCGGATGTTGTTCAACGTATCCAATAAAGCGGTTCGATTTTTTTGATAAAAATCAAAAGCGCCTGCTTTAATAAGAAATTCGATCGTTCTTTTGGTAACTTTGTTTGTTTTATTGCGGGTTTTGAAATCTTTCAAACCCAAGTATAAACCGTTGGTCTCTCGGTCTTCAATAATGCTTTCCAAAGCAGCTTCGCCTACATTCTTAATGGCCGATAATCCAAACCGTATTCCCATTTCTTTGGGGGTTTCGGTTTGTTCAGAAGACTCTTTGGGAAGAGACACCGGTTCAAGAGAAAATAAAATGTGACTTTTGTTAATATGAGGAGAAAGAATAGGAATATTCATACTTCGGCATTCGTCAATATAGCTCTCAATTTTCTTTTCATCGGATCGGAATGTATTCATTAAAGCACACATATACTCAGCGGGATAATTGGCCTTTAAATAGGCAGTCCGGTATGATAAAAGACCATAGCAAGCTGCATGAGCTCGATTAAATCCATACTCTGCAAATTTTTCAAGCATAGAGAACACGGTTTCTGCAAGGTCTTGCGAATATCCTTTTTCAATAGCCCCATGGACAAATTTTTCATGCTGCTTTTCCATCAGTTCTGGAATCTTTTTTCCCATCGCTTTTCGAAGTTTGTCGGCATCGGCCATCGAGAATCCACTCATTACTTGGGCAATGCTCATAACTTGCTCTTGATATATACAAATACCGTAGGTATTTTTTAGTACGGGCTCTAAACAAGGATCAAGATATTGAATTTGCGATTGGTTTTGCTTGTTTTGAATAAACTCTGGAATGTTCTGCATGGGGCCTGGTCGATACAACGCTACCATTGCAATGATATCTTCGATTGAATCAGGCTTGAGCTCTTTCAACCATTTTTGCATTCCTGGGCTTTCGACTTGAAAGATGCCCCTGGTTTGCCCTTTTTTGTACAGGTCGTAGGTGTTTGGATCATCCAAGGGTAAGGTATCCAAATCAAGAACTGTCTGATATTGTTGTTGAACCATATCACAACAATCTTTTATAATTGTCAAATTCTTCAAACCTAAAAAATCCATTTTCAAAAGACCCAGTTTTTCAACGGTATCTTTTTCGTACATTGAAACCCGTTTCTTGTTTTTATCAATAGCCAATGGAACATAATTCCATAGAGGTTCATCGGTAATCAATATACCACATGCATGGGTAGAGAAATTTCGAACCGCATGTTCAAGCCGGGATGCCGTTTCATAGATTTTCGCATACACTTCGCTTTCTTCAATCAACTTTCTGAACGATTCGCTTTGTTTATATGCGGAGGCTAAACTCTGACCAGCAGGAATTTTTTTGGATTGAAGATTAATCTCGGTAGGAGAAATTTTAAAAGCACGGGCGACATCTCGAAAAGCAGCTCTTGATTCCAATTTCCCAAAGGTTCCAATTTGAGATACACAATCTTCACCATAGGTTCGTTTCACATAATCAATGATTTCTTCTCGCCTTGCATCTTCAAAATCGATATCAATATCGGGCATGGAAAATCTCTGTGGATTTAGAAATCGCTCAAAATATAAATTGTAGCGGAGAGGGTCAATGTCTGTAATTCGCAATAGATAGCTAACAATACTACCTGCAGCAGAACCTCTTCCCGGTCCCACAGCAATGTTGTTTTCTCGGGCGTATCGGATAAAATCCTGCACAACCAAAAAGTAATCGACAAAATCCATAGACTCTATGACTCCAAGTTCATACTCCAATCGATCCCTTATGTCAGAATGAATGTTGCTTCCATAGCGAATGGGTAAGTTTTCATCACACAAATGGCGGAGATATTGAATTCGTTCTTCTTTGGATGCAACACCATGCTCAGGAGAGCGATACTTGGGAAGGTGTTTGGTTTCAAAATCAAATTCCAAATTGCATTTTTCGGCTACCTTGGTTGTATTTTCAAGAGCCTCTGGAAGTTCAGGAAAAAGACGTTTCATTTCTTCTTCACTTTTTAAATAAAAACTATCTCCGGTGAAACGCATTCGCTTTGGATCGTCGTAGTCTTTAAGCTGCTGTATGCAGAGTAAAATATCATGGGCATAGGCATCGTCTTTGTTTACATAATGTGAATCGTGGGTTGCAATAACAGAAATATCCAATCGTTTTGCAAGAGCCACCATAAGTGGAGTCACTTTGATTTCTTCCGGAATACCATGGTTCATGATTTCGATGTAATAATCATCCCCAAATCGGTCCTTATATTGTCGTGCCAGTTTCTCGGCTTCTTCCGCTTGACCTGATAACAACAAGCGTGGTAATTGCCCTTGAATACATCCAGAACTAACAATAATATCGTCTCCTAAAGAGGACAGCAACTCAAAATCAACACGGGGTTTGTAATAAAATCCTTCTGTATAGGAACGAGAAACGATATTGCATAGATTTTGGTAACCTTGGTAGTTCTTTGCCAATAAAAGAAGGTGGAATAAATTGGTCCCGTGACGTTTTTCATCTTTCATGTGACGGCTTTCAGGAGCTACATACACTTCACAACCTACAATTGGCTTGATGCCAACGTGAGTGCATTTTTTAAAAAACTCAACAGCACCAAACATGGTACCATGATCGGTAATGGCAATTGCTTTTTGCCCCAGCTCTTTGGCATGCTCGGCCATTTCTTCTGTTTTGCTAAGTCCGTCTAGAAGGCTATATTCTGAATGATTGTGTAGGTGAACAAAAGACACAATTAGTCTTCCATTGTTTCAATAAAGTGAACAATCTGTTGTGTCAAATGGGTTGTTTTTTCTTGGGTAGGAGTTTCTACAAGAACCCGAAAAAGAGGTTCTGTGCCAGAAGGCCTCACAATCATTCTAGCCTCTGGATTTTGAGATTGTATTTGTTCCATGGTTTCAAGAAACTGTTTCGAAGAAAGAATTCGATTTTTATCATGAACTCGTAAATTCGTTAGGTTTTGGACGTATAAAGGAATTTGTTGAAGGGATTCCTTTATGGGTTGACTCAATGTCAGGATAGCATGGATGTATTCCAATGCCGATACAAGACCGTCCCCCGTGGGGCTACGATCCAGGAATAAAAGATGCCCGGATTGCTCTCCCCCTATTTGGGCAGACAACCGTATCATGTCTCGATAGACATATTTGTCGCCGACATCAGATCGGTAAAACTCAATATTTTTGTTTTTTAAGTATTCGATAATTCCTTCGTTGGTCATTACAGTTCCCACAACTGTTTTCTTGGAAAGAGTATGCAATTGGTCACGGGAAAGCGCGATGGTTGTGATCATATGATCGCCATCGATTAGTTTTCCCTCCGGTGTAAAAGCCAACACTCGGTCTCCATCTCCATCATGGGAAAAAAGAAAGTCAAAGGTTTTTGTGGTTGATTGAACATATTCCCTGATTGTTTCGGGATGCAGCGATCCACAATGTTGATTGATAGAAGATCCATCGGTTTGTGTACAAAGGGTAGATACGCAAGCACCCAATCGGGTCAAAATGGCAGGGGTGGTTGAAGAAGTAGCTCCGTTGGCGCAGTCCACAAGAATATTCATGGACGACAAATTCAAGAAAGAGTATTGTTGTACGACATCTGAAATATACTCTTGAATCGCTTGTGGTTCTCGAATGAGGGAACCCGGGATTCCAGGTGTTTCTTGGATAAGCCAGGGGCAGTCCATTAAAATTTCAATACGTTTTTCAGCCTCTTCACTCGCTTTTTCCCCATTTTTTTGAAACAGTTTAATGCCGTTGTAGGGAGCAGGATTGTGTGAAGCAGATATAACAATTCCTAGATGGTATTGTTTGTTCTTGCAAAGACGTGAAACAGCCGGCGTGGGAAGAATGCCAAATAGATGACAATGAACGCCAACAGATTGCAACCCTTCCACCAGATTTTGTTCAATACGTACGCCACTGGGGCGTGGATCTCGTCCAATACATACATGAACTTCATCCTGAACATACATCTCTTTCAGGTAAGCACCAATAGATTTACCGATTTGTAAAACGAATTCGGGACCTAGGCCTTTGTCGGCTAGATCCCGAATTCCATCTGTTCCAAAATATTTCATTATGCTAATGCTTGTTTAGATACCCCTACAAGCTGAGAGAAGTTTTCTTTATGCTCAACAGCAATTTGAGCCAATACTTTACGGTTCAATGTAATCTCTGATTTTTTGAGCCCGTTAATGAATTTTGAATAGTTCATTTCCGTATCAGAAATTCTAACAGCAATGTTGATACGCTGTATCCAAAGAGCGCGAATATCCCTTTTTACCAGTCTTCTGCTGATATAGGCATTACGCTCTGCGTGCATAACTCGTTCTTTGGCCGCTCGGAATCTACGACTTGCAGATCCTTGGTAACCTTTCGCTTTCTTCATAAGCTTTTTTACTCTACGGCGACGAGTGAATCCACCTTTAACTCGCATAATAATACTCCTTACTGATTTGTGTTACAAACGTTCTATTTGTTAATTTTTACATTTGGTATTAAAAACCGTACAACGCGTAATTTGTCCTTCGGTACTTCTTGCTGTTTGTTCAATTTTTTTCGGGTCACAGTATTCTTCTTGCTAAGCATATGGTTGTGCCCAGATCGAAGGAACATAATTTTCCCAGTACCTGTTATTTTAAATCGTTTCATGGCCGTCTTTGAAGATCGTATTTTGTGTTTCATATCGTTATCCTTTCTTGGAGACAGGAGCAAGAATGGCAATAATATTCTTTCCCTCCATTTTGGGAGGACCTTCTAATTTGCCAAATTCATCTACAATCTCGGTGATTCTTTCAATCATTTGAAAACCTTGCTTCTTGTAGATAATCTCTCTTCCTCTGAACATCACAATAAGCTTCACCTTATCTCCATTTTGGAGAAATTTTGAAACCCGTTTCATTCTGACGTCAAAGTCTCCTTCTGCTATGTTTAAACCAATTTTGCAGATTTTTAAATCATTATGAACTTGTTTTTTCTTTGCTTCCCGGTTTTTCTTAGCCAAATCATAGACAAACTTGCCATAATCCATAATTTTGCAAACGGGAGGTTTTGCATCTGGTGCAATTTCAACAAGATCATAACCTCGATTTCTAGCCATATTGAGCGCGGATATTGTGTCTACGATTCCGACTTGGCCTCCGTCTTCATCGATTAACCTGACCTGTCTTGCGCCAATGCTTCCATTAATTCTATGCTGATGTTTAATATAATACCTCCATGCAAATAAATTCTTAATAGTTTTACAAAAACTTCCTTATAAAGTCAAGCGATCGTCGTTTCATAAATCTAGGAAATAGCCTTTTCTTCAATGTCTTGTAATATCCTTTTCACAATATCTTCTATAGACATCGTTCCGAGGTTGTTTCTGTGGCGTTTTCGAACAGACACGGTTTGCTGTTCTTCTTCGCTTTTCCCAACAATCAACAAGTAGGGTACTTTTTCCATTTCTCCTTTACGAACTTTCGCGTTCATTCTTTCATTATTCTCATCCACAATCACGCGAATATTGTGCTTGCGAAGCATTGCACATACCTGTTGAGCATAGGGTATAACGTCATCTGAAATGGGAATAATACGCGCTTGTTCGGGAGAAATCCACAAGGGCAGATTCCCGGCATATTGTTCTAATAGAATCGCAATGAAGCGTTCCATAGACCCCAAAGTAGCGGTATGAAGCATATAGGGAACATGCTCTTGTCCATCTTCTCCAACATAGGTTAAGCCAAATTTTTGGGGAAGGTTAAAATCAACCTGAATGGTTGTACACTGCCATAATCTTCCCAGTGCATCTTTTACTTTAATATCAATGGCGGGGCCATAAAATTTTGCTTCCCCTGGATCAATTTGGTATGGAATTCCCATTCGCTCTACAATCGAGATAAACTCTTTTTCAATATGATCCCATTGTTCCGGATCGCCTGTATATTTTCCAGCATCTATGTGAGCTTGATCCCGAACACTTACAAAAATTTGTAAATCGGTGAACCCAAAATCTTTGAATAGATCAATAGAAAATTTTCGAATGCTGTTGAGTTCGGTTTCCAGTTGATCGGGAGTGCAAAATACGTGGGCATCATCTTGTTCAAAACTCCGAACACGTAGAAGCCCGTGTAAAACACCCGACTTTTCATACCGATATACATTGGCTAACTCAAAATACCGTATAGGCAATTCTCGATAGCTTCGAAGTTCTGATTTATAGACGGTTAGGTGAAAAGGACAATTCATGGGTTTTACCATAAATGTCTGGTGGTCTCTCTCCATGGGAGGAAACATGGTTTCTAGATAATGATCATAATGGCCCGAGGTTTTCCATAAATCGACAAGCCCTAGGTGTGGTGTGCGTACTTCCTGATAACCAGCTTCAATATGTTTTTTCTTATCGTACTCCTCAATCATCCCCAGTAGAGACGCTCCTTTTGGCAGCCAGATAGGAAATCCTGCACCGACTTGTTCTTCAAAAATGAATATCTTTAATTCTTTGCCAACTTTTCGGTGGTCGCGCTTTTTTGCTTCTTCTAGCATGGCTAAGTGGTGCTTTAATTCTTTTTTGTCAAAAAAAGCCGTCCCATAGATTCTTTGCAACATCGGATTGGTTTCTTTTCCTCTCCAATAAGCTCCTGCCAGAGACAACAATTGAAAATACCGTACGTGCCCCGTAGAAGATAGATGGGGGCCCTTACACATATCGGTAAATTCTCCTTGTGTATACATTCCAATGGTTTCATCGTCGGGAATGTCTTGAAGAAGTTCTAGTTTATATGTCTCGCCCTGTTCTTCTAGTTGTTTTTTTGCGTCGTCCCGTGAAAGCTCGCTTCGCTGGATGGGTATGTTTTCTTTCACGATTTTTTCCATTTCTTCCTGAATCCTCTCAAGGTCTTCTGGAACAAAGGAGATGTCTCGATCAAAATCATAGTAGAAACCTGTATCTGTGGAGGGGCCAATGCCCAATTTCACCTCCGGATACAAACGTTTTACTGCTTGCGCCAATACATGGGAAGCAGAGTGACGCAACGCTTCTAAAGAATGATTTTCGCTACTCATGCCCAATCTCCTTTCAGTCGTAGGGACAATATTATATTCAAGTATGGCAATAGTATAGGCCAAATTCCAAAAAATGCAGGATGGAAAAAAGAGAATTCCGAAGAGATATCGGGGAGAGAAGATTTGAACTTCCGACCTCTTGATCCCGAACCAAGCGCTCTACCAAACTGAGCCACTCCCCGAAATTGAAATAGGAAAGAAAGATGGTCGGAGCGAGAAGATTCGAACTTCCGACCCCCAGCACCCCATGCTGGTGCGCTAGCCAAACTGCGCCACGCTCCGACGGTAATTGTTGAAAACACGTATTTCATTATATCCAAATCGAAAAAAAAGCAAATACTACTCGTATTTCAATTGTCGATTCATTAAATCGTATATACCTTCTTGTGGGTTTTTCTCATGAAAAAGGACATTCTGTAACATCATCGAGATAGGCATTTCAACGTGAAATGATTCCGCCAATGAAATAAGAGCTTCCAAATTATCGATGCCTTCTATGGTTTTCCCAGATTCTTTGACAAGATATTCGGGAGAAGTACCTTGTGCCAACTGAAGCCCTGCCCAATAATTCCGGCTTTTTGAAGAAGAACTTGTTAGGATTAAATCTCCTAAACAAGCCAATCCATAAATTGTTTCGTCGTTAGCTCCAATAGCACTTAAAAGTCTTTTCATTTCTTGTGTTCCGCGAATTAGAAGTGCTGCATGAATGTTTTGGCCGATGTTCATGCCAGCAAGAATGCCAGCCACAACCGCGATCACATTTTTCATAGGTCCACCAAGTTGCACTCCAATCATATCTGTGTTGGCATATACACGGAATTGGGGTTGAGAAAAAAGAGTTTGGAATTCTTCCAAACGAGCTTGATGGACTCCCGCTAGCGTGGTGCAAGCGGGTAAATCATGGGCAATTTCAATGGCAAAATTGGGTCCTGAAAGAACAAAGATACGATCCATGGACAGAGACGTTTCTGCGGCAAAATAGTCGGCAAGAAGCTGCACTTTCTGTCCATGTATCAAACCTTTAGTAAGAATCGTAATGGAGGTTTTTGGCGAAAGGAAAGGTTTCATTTGAGAAACAAGAGCGGGTATAAACTTGGAAGGTTGCGCAATGAGGATTAAATGTTTGTTTTGTACAGCCTCTTCGATCGATGTTGTACAAACCATTTCCTTAGGCAATGGGACGCCTTGTAGATAGCTTCTATTCTCATGGTGCTGGTTAATCTCTTGTTCAACGGCACTTTCGTGTGTCCACAAAGTGATGGGAACTCCTTTTTTGGCTAACAACCGCCCCATTGTTGTTCCCCATGCCCCTGCACCAAGAACTGAAATAGCAGAGGGGTTCATTCATTCTCGCCTTTCCGATCTCGAATGCGAATCACAACAGGTGTTCCTGTAAGCTTCATGGTTTCTATAATCTTGTTCTTGAAAAAATTAATATAGGGTTGTGTAAACATTTTGGGTCGATTCACAAAAAATACAAACCGTGGGGGTTTTGAAGCATATTGAGTAACATACAGGATTTTTCGTTCTCCCATTTGAATGGGATTGTCCACAATGATTCTACGAATCATTTTGTTGACTTCATGTGTAGTGAGTCGGGTTGAATACGAAGTATAGGTTTTTTGAATTGTGGCAAACATTTCGTCCATGCCTTGTCCCTGTTTTGCAGAAATAAAAACAACGGGAGAATAGGCTAAAAATCGAAGGCGGGTTCGAATGTTCCACAACACTTCATGGGGATCGCCTATCTGATCTTTTTTGTTGACTAAAATAATGCATGCTTTTCCATTGGCTTGTATGGTTTGTGCAATTTTCTGATCTTCTCTGCTAATGGCTTCGGTTCCATCGACCATCAGCAAAGCAATGTCTGCTGTTTTTACAATGCCTTCCGCTCGTTTCATACTCAGATAGATCGGGCCAAATTCATGCATCCATTTGGATCGAATTCCTGCGGTGTCAATGAACTTGTATTCTTGTCCCTTGTAAATCGTGCGTTCTTGGATAGGATCTCGGGTTGTAAACTCTTCATTTTGTACATAAGAACGTATTTGCCCTAGGACACTATTAAACAAAGTGGACTTCCCTACATTTGGTTTCCCCAGCAAAGCAATAGCGGGAAATTCCTCGGGTTCTTCTTCGGGAATAGGCGATTCCTGTCCTTTTTCAACACAAGCATCAAGAAGCTCGTATACACCGTAATTGGATACAGCAGATACTGGATAAATATCTTGAAAACCAAGGCGGTAGAAGTCATTTTCATCATAATTCTTCTTTTTGTCCGCTTTATTCACAACCAGTATAGTCCGCTCATAGAGACCAACTTTGCGAAGAAATGCGACTAGCTGTTCATCTTGTGGATGCACGCCATGTGCTCCATCAACAACCATCAGAATAACATCTGACTTTTGCATTTCATCCACCATTAATTTTTGTTGTTCATCGAGTTCACGCACAGATGAAACATCTTCTAAGCCTGCTGAATCCGCCACACGAATGCTCTTTTGACCCCATTCCATTTCGTATCGAATGATATCTCGAGTCGTAGCTTTTTCTTCTAGAACAATGTTTCTCTGTTTTGTGATACTATTAAACAACGATGATTTACCAACCGAGTATCGTCCGATCAAAAATATCTTTACCATTTTAATGTTCTCTTCTTTCGTTATAATAAAGGATACGTTCTATTAAGAGTATACCAAATAAATTGGAGTTAACGATGAATCTAAAAGATCTTTCTATTCATGACTTTTGCAAAGAGCTCGCTTCCAAAAACCCAACACCTGGTGGTGGTTCTGCTGCTGCGGCGGCGGGAGCACTTGGTTTGAGTTTGGTGCTAATGGTTGGTAATTATGCCGAAGATCAAGAAAAATTACGCTCCATTTTGGATGCCTTAAAGGAAGAAAAAAACAAATTAATTTCTCTCATTGATGAAGATGCTGAATCTTTTAATGCATTTATGAAGACCATGAAAATGCCAAAATCAACACCCGATGAAAAAAAAGAGCGAAAAGAAGCCATGCAAAACGCATTAAAGAAAGCGGCCGATATCCCTTTCCAAACATTACAAGCCTGTAGTATTGGTACAAAATATATGATGATGTTAAGAGATGACGTAAAAGAGAACATGCTTAGTGATTTAGGTGCCGCCAGCACTCTCCTTTCTTCTGCCATCAATAGCGCATATCTGAACGTAATCATCAACGCAAACTCTATCAAAGATGAAGATTTTACAACCAAGCTTTTACACGAAGCCAAACAAATGCAGTCGAATTCTGTAGATAGTCTTTCCTCCCTGTTTCGAAATGTAGCCGATTGTCTTGAAAAATCTGCCTAATTACCTTTCCTATTCTCTTGAAGAATTGCATCGGATTCAAGAACAGCTTACCGAAGAATTACAACATTGTCAGTTGTGCCCACGAAAATGCAATATACACCGTCAAAAGGGTGAAAAAGGGTTTTGCAAAGCGGGTTTACAAACTAGGCTTGGAAACTACATGGTTCATACAGGAGAAGAGCCCCCTATTTCAGGAACAAAAGGCTCGGGTACTGTTTTTTTTGCCCATTGTACTTTGCAATGTTGTTATTGTCAGAATTTCCCTTTTTCCCAAGAACACAATGGAAAAGATTACTCTGTCGAAGAACTGGCACTCGTCTATCTTTGGCTTCAACAACAAGGCTGTCACAATCTGAACTGGGTTAGCCCCACACAGTTTCTTCCGCACGCTTTTGAAGCCTTGCTCATAGCGCGAGAAAAAGGTCTTCGAATCCCTGTTGTATGGAACTCTAGTGGGTGGGAAAATCCATCTATTTTCCAACTGTCTCGTTACTTCTGCGATATTTTTTTATTGGATGCACGGTATAGTAATGATGATACAGCCTATCGGTATTCCAAAGCAACCCAGTACACAACCATCAATGAAACCATTATCCGTCTCGCTCGAGACATCCAACCCAACGATTGTTTTGAAGACGGTCTAATGCAAAAAGGGGTTCTCCTTCGATTGCTCGTTTTACCTGGTTATGCACACGAGTGCGTAGCCCTTTTGCATACTCTTCACAGAATCGTAGGAAATAAGGTATACATTAGTCTTATGAGTCAATATTTTCCTACATGGAAAGCATTTGAAAACCCTCCTTTAGACAGAACTATCTCCCATGAAGAATGGGGTACTGTTACAGCAACCCTTGACTCCCTTGGTTTTACAAATGGATGGACACAGGAGTTGGAATGAAAACAACAATCGACCTTACTCAACTAGTAACCACCCTTACAGAAAATGAAGGTTTTGCCTATCTTGAAAAGTGGGCACAACATTGTTTGGATGAACATATTGAACCCTTTTTGGTGGGTGGATGTTTGCGGGATTCCGCTCTCTATGTAAAAAAATCTCGTTTAGACCTGGATTTTATGATTCAACCCTTGGAAAAAACAAAGTTTGCAACGCAGTCCTTGGCCACCTTAATGGAGAGTCATTTTTTCCCCTTGGACGAAGAACGCTCCATATATCGAATCCAAGCAGATGCTCTTCAGTTTGACCTGAATGGTATGCGAGGGGAAGAATGCATAGATGATGTTTTTCAAAGAGATTTTTCCATCAACTCTCTGTACACTCCCCTATCGCTCTTTCTACACCATGCAAAAACCAACCCTGCACAAGTACCTGTTATCGACTTGTTCAATGGATCCACAGATCTTGTTTACAAAAATATTCGAGCGCACAATCCCTCAACTTTTCAAGAAGATCCCTTGCGAATTCTAAGAGCGTATCGCATTGCTTCTCAAATTCAAGGAACCATTGATCCCATCACATACCAGCAAATGATAGAGGACAAAAAAGGATTGCAACAATGTTCTCGTGAAAGAGTTCGAGAAGAATTTATAAAAATTTTATCCCACCCAAAAAGTTATATTTCTATTTTTGCCATGGAAGAAGTGGGCATTCTCTCACAGTTTTTTCCCTTTTTTGAATGGTTTGTTGAAGTCGATCAATGCTATACATCTTGGTTGCAACTAAAAGACCATGTCAAAGCGGGACTGCAATATTTGGAGGGTATTTTCCAGCGAATCCATGCAGGTGATTTCCCCTTTGCAGAAGAATTGCAATTGATTTTAAAAACATCTCTTGCAGGAGATAGCACGATAGAAGTCTCTATGAAAATTGCGATTCTCCTCCACGATATAGGAAAACCAGATACTCTTCGGGTGGTGAAGGATCGTCTTCGTTTTTTTGAGCACGAAAATGTAGGTGTAAAGGCAGCTAGAAATTATCTTCACGCAATGAGTTTTTCTTCCAAAGAAACTCGATTTATTGCAGACATCATCCAATGGCATATGCGACCTCACAATTTGTCCCAAGTAGAAAATTTATCTCTACGCGCTCAATATCGTTTTTTCCGTGACACCACTCCCCATTCCATCCCCATTCTTTTGATTGCCTTAGCGGATGCCTATGCAACAAGAATGGTTCCTTTGCATGAACTTCCCCAATACGAAGCTTTCGTCAAGAACATGTTGCAGTATGTGTTTACTCCCGGTATCTATACCCAAACACCCTTACTGGATGGCCATGCAATTATGGAGATTACAGGTCTCTTGCCGGGGAAAAAAGTAGGCGAACTTCAAAAGAAAATTCTGGAAGAGCAAAGTGTTGGAAATATTACAACAAAACAAGAAGCAGAAGAATGGATCAAAAAAAATTAAAAAGGCAAGGAAATGAAACGAAATATTGCGTATTTCCCAAATTTTTTAATACTATATTATTTTGGTGATATACTATTTATAAAAATCCATTTAGGAGTGTACTTGCATGGATAAAGACAGAGTTATTACAAATCGAGGGCTAGCCCAAATGTTAAAAGGTGGAGTAATTATGGATGTTACTACCGCCCAACAAGCTACAATAGCTCAAGAAGCAGGTGCCGTTGCTGTGATGGCTCTGGAACGTGTGCCAGCGGATATTCGAAAAGCTGGCGGGGTTGCTAGAATGTGCGACCCATTAAAAGTCAAAGAAATTCAAAAAGCAGTTACCATTCCAGTTATGGCAAAATGCCGTATTGGTCACATTGTAGAAGCAAGAGTGCTAGAATCTCTTCATGTAGACTATATCGATGAAAGTGAAGTTCTAACTCCTGCAGATGAAGAAAACCACATTGATAAAACTGCATTTACAATTCCTTTTGTTTGCGGTTGCCGAAATATAGGGGAAGCACTTCGAAGAATATCGGAGGGCGCTTCCATGATTCGAACCAAAGGAGAAGCTGGCACCGGCAACGTTGTTGAAGCTGTACGACACATGCGTAAAGTGCAAGCTCAAATTCGTCAAATTGTTTCCATGGCCGACGATGAACTCTATACTGCCGCCAAAGAATGGCAAGTCCCTGCAAGTTTGCTTAGAGAAGTAAAAGAAATGAAAAAACTTCCTGTCGTAAACTTTGCGGCAGGGGGTGTAGCCACACCGTCCGATGCCGCTCTCATGATGTTATTAGGCGCTGATGGTGTATTTGTGGGATCTGGTATTTTCAAATCGCAAAATCCCTCCGTTATGGCAAAAGCTATTGTTGAAGCCGTCGCCCATTGGAATGAACCAAACATCATTGCAAACGTTTCTGTAGGTCTTGGAGACGCTATGAAAGGTTTGGATATTCATCTTATCGATGACAAAGATAGACTTTCAGACAGGGGTATATAATTAGTGAAAATTGGTATCCTGGGATTCCAGGGTTCTATCGAAGAACATGAGTGTGTATTTAGAAGACTTTCTATCGCGACGAAACGTGTGAAAACACCGCAAGATCTAGAGGACATTGATGGTATTGTTCTTCCTGGTGGAGAAAGTACGCATATGCTTCGTTTGCTCCATTTCAATGCCTTATGGGATCCTCTTCGAAAGGTCATTCAGAAAGGCTTACCAACCCTTGCTACATGCGCGGGAGTGGTTTTGCTTTCACAAACTATAGACAATACAAAACAGGAGGCCTTGCATCTTCTAGACGTTGTTGTTTCTAGAAATGGCTACGGCCCGCAATTTTTTAGTTTTGTAGAGGAGGTATGCATTGAAGGCTTTACGGAGAAATTTCGAGCGGTTTTCATACGAGCCCCCATTGTCCGCTCATTAAACCCAAACATTTCCATTTTGTCCGAAGATAGAGAACACAATCCTATCTTTGTACGGCAAGATAATATATTCGGTCTCACATTTCACCCAGAAATTGGAAATGACGACCGTATTCATTCCATGTTTATTCAATCTATAACCTAGGAGGAAGTAGTATGTCCGGACACTCTAAATGGCACAATATTAAAGGTAAAAAACAAGCAGAGGATGCAAAAAGAGGAAAACTGTTTACAAAATTAGGCAAAGAATTATCAATAGCAGCCCGAGAAGGAGGCGGGAATATCGATTCCAATCCACGTCTTCGAAGTGCTATTGAAAAAGCAAAAGCGGGTGGTATGCCCAACAATAATATTGAAAGAGCAGTGAAGCGAGGAACTGGAGAATTGAAAGATGGCTTTGAAATTCTTGAACTCGCCTATGAGGGATATGGTCCTGAAGGTACCGCCATATTGGTAGAAGTGGCTACCGACAACAAGAACCGAACCTCTGCAGAAGTCCGTAAAATATTTAGCAAATTTGGTGGTAGCATGGGGGAACAAGGTTGTGTTTCCTGGATGTTTAAAACCGTTGGTAATATTACACTAAAAGATTCCGATCTCACAGAGGATCAAGTCTTTGAAATTGCCACAAAATGTGAAGCCGAAGACTTTGTAAAAGAAGAAAATGGATGGAACCTCACCGTTGAGCCCAAGTCCTTATACTCTGCCAAAGAAATACTTGAGCAAGAAGGCATTGAAATTGAAAATGCTGAACTGGATAAAGTACCCAACACCTACGTAAAACTCGTTGGTGATAAGGCTCAAAAAATGCTTCGTCTTTTAAACGAGTTGGAAGATAGTGATGATGTAACAAAACTCTTTTCCAATTACGATATTGCAGACGAAGAATTTGAAATCTTCTTAAATAGTTAATTTTTCGTGGAAAATAACACCATCATTCTGGGGGTTGATCCTGGAATAGCAAATACGGGATATGCGTGTCTTCTATGCCTAGAAGACACGTTTCGCTTATTGGACGTTGGTGTTTTTGTTACCCAAAAAGGTCCTGCTGAATACCGTATCAAGAGAATATACGAGTTTTTCCAGCAGCTTATTTTAACCTATCATCCCGACTGTATGGCAATGGAACGTTTGTTTTTTTCAAAGAATGTAAAAACAGCCCTTGTTGTTGAAGAAGTGCGAGGATCTCTAATGTTGCTTTCCGCTCAGCAAGACTTAAAACTAATTCAATATACCCCTCTTCAAATCAAAAAAACACTTACTCATTATGGACAGGCTTCAAAAATGGAAGTGAAACTTGTGTCGGAATCCCTCTTGAATATGGCCTTACCCACTTCAGACGATGCGTGCGATGCAGTTGCGGTTAGTCTTTGTCATGCTTACAATTGTGATTGGGGTGATATACTATGATTAAACAGCTTGAAGGATCTATCATTAGCACAGCAGATCAGTACATTGTTATCGAAGCTGTAAAAGGCATCGGATTGCAAGTATTTGTTCCAACACCTAGTGAATATACTATTGGTGATTCGGTTCGCTTATATACCCACATGGTGGTGCGAGAGAACAACATTTCTCTATATGGTTTTCCCACCGTTTCGCACGAGAAAGTTTTTATCACTCTTCTATCGATTCCAAAAGTTGGTGCCAAAATGGCTCTTAGCATTTTGTCTGCATTTTCATTGCAAGATCTGTTTCAAACCATTTCTGAAGGGGTTCCGGAAGCCCTTTCCAAAACACCTGGCATTGGAGCTACAACAGCCAAAAAAATCCATCTCTACTTGAGCGAAAAATGGAAAGATGACATTCCTATGCAAGACATGGAAAACGAACCTTCTTGCTATGAAGAAGCTCATGATTTGTTAGTAGAAATGGGTTTAAGCCCCTTGGAAAGCAAAACAATATTGAAACGTCTTCGACTCCAGGGCAATACCGCATCCACTGCGGAAGAAATTGTGAAAGAAGTGCTGAAAGCTCGAACATAACATGAAAAAGAAACGAACGCGACCCAATCTTCTTACAATGGTAGTGCGAATCGTCATATTCTGTGTCGTTGTATTCATTAGTTTTAAAATGATTCAGTATGGGAAGCTTTCTGTTTATTTACAGTCTCTTGAAAGAGATCAAAGAGTATTTAAGGAACAGATTGAAGAATTGAAAAATAAGATTCAATATGCAGAAACGGATTTTTTCATTGAAAAAATAGCAAGAGAAGAATCGGATCTTGCAAAACCAGGAGATTTTGTTATAAAGTTTACGTCTCAATAACTACTTGGCGGTATAGCTCAGTTGGTCAGAGCACACGGCTCATACCCGTGTTGTCCGGGGTTCGAATCCCTGTGCCGCTACTTTTTTTATGAATATAGTAACACAGCAATTTATTACAACTTTTAGAACATTTCCTTTCCTTCCCTCCACTACTTTTTTGCTTTCTGTATCTGGAGGGGCTGATTCTATGGTTTTACTCCACCTTTTTGTTTCGACCCAACCTCTTTTAAAAACTACCTTTGCAGCTCTTCATATGAATCATCACCTACGTGGTTCTGCTAGTGACGAGGATCAGAATGTAGTAGCCTCCTTTTGCAAAGAACATCATGTGCCGGTAGAAATTGTCCATTTTCATCCCTCTGATTGGGAATCTGTTACAGGTACTGGGGTGGAAGAAAAAGCAAGAAAACTTCGCAAACAAACCCTTGCAAAAATGTGTGCAAAGAATTCTTTTGACGTCAGCGTGATTGGACACAATCAAGACGATTTGTGCGAAACGTTCTTGTTCAATTTCATTCGAGGCTCCAGCCCCGAGAAATTGTCCAGTATACTCCCTATCTGGGACCCAAAAACGACTATTTTTCGACCCCTTCTTCTCTATTCAAGAGATAAAATACGACACTATGCTTCTTTTTACCAGATTCCTTTCCGAGAAGATGCCACCAACCAGGATGTACAGTTTTCTAGAAATCGCATACGAAACAATATTCTTCCAGAAATACTCCGATTAAATCCACGTTTTTCATCTTCTGTACTGCGATTTCAGACTGTTTTATCAGGAGAAAATGACTGGATTGAAAAAGCAGTACAAGACACAATGGCAACATGGAAAATCTCCTCTTGTAGCATTCGGGTTCCTCGCTCTCTTTTTTCTACCTTGCATAAAGCTCTTCAAAGAAGATCGATTCTTCAGATACGAGGCATGCTTGTTGGTCATCGCGAGGATTTTTCATTTGCCTCGGTGGAAACAATTCGAAACAGTATCCTTTCACATCCTCAAAAGAATGCTATCTTATATTCGGATTCAAAAATGAACGTAGAACGAGAGAATGAAGTTATAAACTTTAGGATCAACGAGGTTGTGTGATATGTCATGGAATATTCATCCATCGGATATTTTGCTTAACGAGGATCAAATACAAAGTGGTGTGGAACGTGTCGCATTGGAAATATCAAATACATTCCCAACCAACGAACCCCTTTTGATGATTGGGGTTTTGAATGGAGCGTTTATCTTTTTATCCGATTTATGTCGAAGAATTCAAAGAGATATTGCTGTTGATTTTATTCAAATTTCAAGCTATGGGCAAAATCTTTGTAGTTCTGGGAATATTACAATCAAGAAAGATATTTCTTTGTCTGTTTTTGGACGAAGCATTATCCTTGTAGAGGATATCATCGATTCAGGTCATTCGATGGTATTTTTGCAACAATACTTTGCTCTGAAAGGTGCTAAAAAGATATATGTGTGTACTTTTTTGGATAAGAAAGATCGAAGAGAAGTGCCGTTGAATATAGATTTTTGTGGGTTTACCATACCCAATCATTTTGTCGTTGGCTATGGGCTTGATGCAAAAGAACAGCATCGTTGCCTTCCCTATGTCGCCATAATAAATGAAGAAAAGGAATAATTATGCCGGAACCAAAATACCCAAGACCTTCCCAAAAAAAAACTCCCCCCAAAGGAACACCAAATTTCAGCTTTATGTGGATTCTGGGCATTGTGTTTGTCATTCTCCTATCCTCTTTCCTTTTTAATTCTGCCAATGCACCCTCTCCAACAGAACTTACCATCAACGAATTTCAACGACTTGCAACCGAGCAGAAAATTGAATCTGCGAAAGTCCATGAAACCGAAATCATAGGTGTTTTAAAACCAGGTACCGTGGAAGGTAGTACGCAGTTTAAAGTAGTTATTTTCCCCTCTCAAATTGAAGATGTTACTGCCATTCTTCTGGACAATAGTATTCCCACAAACATGGTGATTCCCAATAACTCCGAAGTGTGGGGATATGTTCTTAACTTTGGATCCACCATTCTGATCATTTTCCTTTTTTGGATGTTGCTTAGTAGAAGTATGCAAAGCAGTGGTGGGGGACAAGTATTTAATTTTGGCAAAAGCACCGCCAAATTGTTTATGGACAATCATCCTCGCGTTACACTAAAGGATGTTGCTGGTCTCAATGAAGTAAAAACAGAGATACAGGAAATTATTGATTTCCTGAAAAATCCTGACAAATTCAATAAAATTGGTGCGAAAATACCCAAAGGGATCCTTTTAGTAGGCCCTCCGGGTTGTGGTAAAACATTGATTGCGCGGGCCATTTCTGGCGAAGCGAAAGCCCCTTTTTTCACGGTTTCTGGATCGGAATTTGTAGAGATGTTCGTAGGTGTTGGTGCATCCCGAGTGCGAGATTTATTTACACAAGCCAAAAAGTTTGCACCCGCCATTATTTTTATTGATGAGATTGATGCCGTGGGAAGACAACGAGGTGCCGGTCTGGGTGGAGGACACGACGAAAGAGAGCAAACCCTCAACCAGATTTTGGTCGAAATGGATGGTTTTGCTGCCAACTCAGGTGTCATCATTATTGCCGCCACCAACCGACCCGATATTTTAGATCCAGCCCTTCTTCGACCAGGACGTTTTGATCGTCAAATGTTTATTGATCTTCCCGATTCCTCCGAAAGACAAGAAATCCTGACACTGCATGCCAAAAACAAACCGTTAGGAAAAGATGTGAACATCCCTATCATATCTAAACAAACCGCTGGTTTTACGGGAGCCGACCTGGAAAACCTACTCAATGAATCAGCTATACTAGCAGCTCGAAGAAACAAATCCTTTATTCATCACGATGAAATTGAAGATTCCATTGATCGCATTGTAGCAGGTCCTGAAAAGAAAAGCCGACAAATTACACCCCCTGAAAAATGGGCCATTGCTATTCACGAAACAGGTCACGCTACGGTTCTTCGCTATTACAAGGATTTAGAACCCGTTCATAAAATTTCTGTTGTTTCTCGTGGAAGAGCGCTTGGATATACCATGCAACTTCCTATTGAAGATCGCTTTTTACGAACCCGAAAAGAACTCATCCATACTCTATCAGGCCTGCTTGGTGGAAGAGCTGCCGAACAGTTTTTCTTGCATGATGTTTCCACCGGAGCAGCAAACGACCTTGAAAAAGTAACAGAAGTAGCCACTAGTATGGTTACCAAATTTGGGATGAGCTCAAAACTTGGCCAACGTACATTTGGAAAAGAAGGAGGAGCGATCTTTTTAGGAAAATCGCTTACCTCTGAAAGAGACTATAGTGAAGAAACCGGACAAACCATCGACATGGAGATAAAAGCCCTGATTGATGAAGCCTACGAAAATGCCCAGAACATTGTCAGAGAAAAACACAAAGAAATCAAAGAAATTGCTATATTGTTAAGTGAAAAAGAAACCGTTAGTGGGATGGAATTGGAAGAAATTTTAAGCCGAATTCGAGAGTTAACACCCGAAGAAAAATCGAAAAATCCCTTGTTTGAAGAATATGCAATGCAACAAAAAAGGGAAAAAGAAGAAAAAGAACGAGAAGAACAAGAACAAAAAAGGAAAGACCCCGATCCATCTGTTTCTACTCCCACCCCCACAGCATCCGCATCCAACGATCAAAAAACACCGTTCCAAATGCAAACTGGATTTCCCTTTTCCGGTATCGAACCCTATCCAACCCCTGGAGATCAGTTTATTAATGGGTTTCCTACCGATGAAGATATTCAAATTGCTGTTTCACAGGGACAAATCATCTACGACTCCAACAAAGAAATTAACAAACGTTTTTTAGAAAAAACCCTGCTCCCTGCTCTAGAAAAAAAATTCTTCCATGAAAATGAAGTAAAGAAGACCCAAAAAGAATCGGTGGAAAATAAAGAACACTCCGTCAGAGATAACTCTTCCGAGGATCAAATGTACAGAGAAATCTTTGGGGATGAAGAATCCAAAAACACAAAAGAGAATTCTAAAGAAACCTCAAAGAAATAACCCTTCAAGCATATTTTTAAAGGTTTCTAAGAAGGTTGGGCAATCCGGACCATGATGGTTCTTGTTCCTTAAAGTAAGTTTGGGTACGTAGAATATCTCTTTGGATTTGCTGCACCAATTCGTCTTGGGTGGAAAAGCACTGGACATCTCGAATTCGCTCCAACCAAAGAATCACAAATCGTTGTGAATAAAAGTTTCCACTGTGAGAAAGAAGGTACGTTTCAATCCCATCATTCATTTCTTGAAATGTTGGCTTTGGGCCAATATGAGTGATTGAGGGATACAATTCTCCATTCAGTAGAATATGGGTAATATAGACCCCTTCTTTGGGATTTTTTTTCATGGCATTTCGAGGATGCAGGTTTGCTGTGGGTATTCCCATTGTTCGTCCTCGTTTTTTCCCAGGAACAATGATGCCTTGATTAAAAAAGGGGTATCCCAGCATCGCATTGGCTCGAGTTACATCCCCTTCATCAATTGCTTTTCGTATACTAGAACTACAAATGGGTGCGTCTTGGTACGTTTTTAAGGGCACAACAGTAACCCCTATGTTTCTTTTTTCTCCTATCATTTTTAAGGTAGAGCTATTACCAGAGCGATTCTTTCCAAAACAAAAGTTGTCCCCCACAATGACGTGGGTCATTTGAAGAGAATGCATCAGGATGTGTTCAACAAATTCATCGGGACTCATGTCCGCTATAATTCCTGGAAAATCCAATTGTACGACCTTTTCAATCCCAAGATTATGAATGATGTGATTTTTTTCGCTAGAGGTTGTTAGATAGGAACACTCATCAAGAATTTTTGTGTGTGTTTGGAAGGTAACTAAGATGGGTTTCAAGTCTTCCTTTTCAGCAATATCCCTGGTGACTCGAATGAGTTCTTGATGGCCAACATGTACTCCATCAAAGTTTCCAATGCAACCAATCTGCCTCTGGTTCATGATATAACAGCCTTCTGAATATCTTCCAAAGAAGTAATACGGGAAAGCGGGATGGCATTGGCTAGAGAATAGTTCCCTATATGGGTTCTGCAAAGGTCTTTTACAACTCCAACACTGCCTAGTTGTAGTCCAATATCTCGAGCAAGAGATCGAATAT
The DNA here is from genome assembly GCA_028700655.1 of Caldisericia bacterium. Classification (GTDB taxonomy): domain Bacteria; phylum Caldisericota; class Caldisericia; order UBA6126; family UBA6126; genus JAGLCW01. The sequence continues at coordinate 87,752 of JAQVSG010000001.1, read as the reverse complement.
AGGTTCCTTTGGAACACTCAATGGATAAAACCAGTTGCGCTTGATACGATTTTTGTATATACGAAACACATCGGAGAGAGAAAATATCGACTTCTCTGGCGGAGATCTCTAGAGATTCACCCGAAAGAGCATATTGATAATACTTTTTCCCCTCTTTTTTTAACGCTGAATAGAGGGGTGGTTTTTGTTGAATGGTTCCCGTAAAAGAGGTAGATAAGAGTTCTTGAATCGTCGAAAGGGTAATATTTTTGGGAACGCTTTTATAAACCCAACGGTGCCCCAACCAATCATGAGTATCAGATCCAGCCCCAATAACAATAGTGGTAGTATACTTTTTGGATCCTTCTAACAGGATGGACAATTTCTTGGTTGCTTTTCCAACTCCCACTATAAGAAGCCCTGTTGCATTTTTATCCAAAACGCCCCCGTGTCCCATCTTTGACAGACCTGTTTTGGAACGCAGAATACGAATGACATCAAAGGAAGTAATTCCTTTTGGTTTGTTCACAAGAAGGAGTCCAGAAACGTTCACATGGGGAGTTGGGAAATACTCAGTATTCATTACGTTCCTTTCGGTCAATGGGGTGCTATGGAGTTGATTTGTGATAGAATTTTTGTATGAAGTTCTTCGTATGTTCCTTGGAAAGAAAACCCAGCTGCATTGTGATGTCCCCCTCCGGAAAAAGAATGGGCAACTGCTAGTATGGAGTATTTCTCAATGCTACGAATGCTACCTTTCCATTGATTCGGTCCCAATTCGCGAACCAGAACAATAATATCTGCATTTTGATGCAATCTAAGAATATCCACAACTCCTTCAAAGTCATGAGGAGCTAAATGATATTCCTGCACCATGGAATACGAAACATGAGTAAAAATATAGGAAGGAGTTTGTTTCTCGTATATACAGTTTTGTAGAGAGCATTGTAAGGCTTGGAATGTTTGGCTTGAATAAGATTGGAATACACGTTGTGCTACAAGAGCAGGGCAAACTCCTGCTTGCACCATCTCTGTTGCATGCTGTAATGTAGTGGCTGTAGTATTGCTATACCGAAATCCTCCTGTATCAAACAAAAGCCCCGCATAACAGTTTTCCAAAAGTGTAAGAGGAATCACTGGTTCTATTTTCTTTATTTCCACATACATCAATTCAGCAGTAGAAGATAGGGTGGGGTCGACGTAATTCTGATCCCCAAAAAAAGGGTTGTCAATATGATGGTCAAAGTTTACACACATAGAGGCAGAAGAAAGTATGGATTGGGGCCAAATTCGCTGCAAAGTGGCACAATCCAATGAAACAACGATGTGTGGTTGGGACAAATTCAATTGGGAAGGATCGGTAAGGGAAGTACTTACCCCGTGAAGATATTGTACCCCAGGAATAGGAGGTTGAATAATACTTTGCACAGAAAATCCATACGAAGCAAGCCATTGGGACAAAACTCCCAAAGAACTTACTCCGTCAATATCAGGGTTTTCGTGCGTACATAATACAAGGGAAGTAGAGGAACCTAGAGAAGAGAAGAATCGTAACATTTGGTTACTGAGTATCCTCTAGAATCTCATCTTCCTCGATTGTAGACGTATCCTCTTCCTCATTTTGAGAATGTAGCTCCGATTCTTCTTCTAACACTTTGTATACTCTTTTGATAGATTGGAGACTTTTATCAGGATCTTCTTCCAAGAAAAAGGAAAGGAGAGGGACAAAACGCACTTGTATTTTAGAAGCCAAATGAGATTGGAGAAATTTGGAGGCGCTTCGCAGCGCTTGAAGACCTGCTTTTTCTGCTTCCGGTCCACCAAAAATACTAATATATATCTTGGCAAGACGAAAATCTGGCGAACACACTACTCGATTGATCAAACAGGCTTGCAATCTTGGATCTTCTATTTCGTATACCAAAATTTGGCTTAAAGCTTCTCGGATTCGTTTTTCTAATTTTTCTTTATGATAACTTCTCATAATCTTTCAATCCTATCTTCAATCACTTCAATCTCGTATTGGCTTTGTATCCAATTTTGGATATACCCAATAGTACGTTGAAGTTCATTCCATGAAGTATTAATAGATACGATAGACAATTCTGCTCGTTGCCATGTATCTTGCAAATCTGTTTCACTAACAGCTACATTAAACTTCGATTTCATTTTTTGGATCATTGACTGAAGAATTCTACGCTTTTCCTTCAGACTTTGAATACCTGGCAACCTCATCTCTACGGTGAGAAGAGCAATTTCGCCTGCCATACTATTGGGGTTTTTCCACCATTTGGAAAACTTCTATAGTGTCACCCGCCTTGATATCGTTAAAATTCTCTACTCCAATGCCGCATTCAAATCCTTCACGGACTTCCTTCGCATCTTCTTTGAACCGTTTTAGAGAAGAAACCTTGGATTCAAAAAGGATGGAGCGGTCTCGTATAATGCGAGCTTTGGCATTTCTTCGTATAATGCCTGAGCGAACAATACACCCTGCAATAGAACCTGCTCTAGGTACCTTAAAGACTTGCTTTACTTCTGCTGTACCAAGAACTTCTTCTGTTTCTTCGGGAGTCAGTACACCCTTCATTCCCGCCTTAATGTCATCCAAAAGCTCAAAAATGATGCGGTAGGTTTTGAGTCGAATGGATTTATTTTTTGCTTCGGCTCGTGCGCCAGGGCTAGCAGTACTATTAAAACCAAAAATATGGGCTTTGCTTACAGAGGCTAAAAGGATATCGTCTTCGGTAATAATACCGACTCCTTGTCGAATGATATTCAGTTCAACACCTTCGACTTTCATTTTTTCCAAAGCCACCTGTAAAGCGTCAAGGGTGCCTTCACCATCGGCTTTGATAATAATATTGAACCGTTCTACGATTTCTTTTTCGGATAAGAAATCCTCAGCCCAATCAACTTCTTCCTCTTGTGAGGTTATCTCTTCAGGTTTTTCATGCAAAACACTGGCCTGGTAGGGTACATAATTCTTAGCGGATCGAGCAATAGAACCTGGTTTTAGAATTTCAGGTAACCCTTTTACGTTAACAGGGGTTAAAGCCGAAGCTTTCTTAATGGTTACTCCCAGATCGTCGTTCAAAACCCGAATTTTGTACTCTGTTTTACCATCGACAGTAACCACATCTCCTCTTCGAAGAGTACCGGTTTGTACTATAATGGTTGCTTGCGATCCAAATGTTTTGGTAATATTGGATTCAATAACAGTTCCTGCAAAATCTGCCAATGTGCTTGTGTGAAGTTCAATCATCTCGGCTTTTAGGAGAATCATTTCAAGGAGATCATCAACGCCAATTCCCTTTTTGGCAGATATGGGTACAACAATAGTGTCTCCTCCCCATTCTTCTGGATTTAATCCGCGATCGGCCAATTGTGTTTTGACTCTCTCTATATTTGCATTGTCAAGGTCTATTTTATTAATAGCAACAATGATGGGTACTTTGGCAGCTTTCGCATGATCAATAGCTTCAAGAGTTGTTTCTTTGACACCATCTTCAGCTGCCACAATAAGAACTACAATATCGGTGATTTCGGATCCTTTTGCACGCATCGCAGTGAATGCTTCGTGGCCAGGGGTATCAATAAAAATAATGGGCTTGTCATGGCATAATACACTATAGGCACCAATAGCTTGTGTAATGCCCCCCAATTCTTTGTCTGCAACGCGAGTCTTTCGAATGTAATCAAGAAGAGTTGTTTTTCCGTGATCAACATGGCCCATAATCGTTATAACAGGCGCTCTCATTTTAAAAAAACGATCGTCAATTTTGTCATCCACGTTAAATTCTAAGGGTATTTCGTAAATTTCACACAGAGATTTGACGGCAAAACCAGGAATGGAATCTTGAGGAGAATAAGAAACAATACCGTATTTCAAAAGACGGGTCTGCAATTCTGGATAGTCAATATGAATCAATCGACAAAGCTGGTCTGCATTGAAGTATACAAGGTCCTCTTTCGGTTTTTGTTCTTCGTGGTCAGATTCTTTTCTCTCTTTATGAGAAACTTGTTCGGTAACGACAATGGGAATGCCTTTTTTGAGCGCTTCTTCTTGTTTTTTTCGTTTCCGTTCCTCGTTTTGAGACTGAACGATTTCTTGCACTGCTTCAGAAGTTTCTTGCTCTATTGTAGACAAGTAACTTTTTACAGATTCTCCTAAATCCTTCAAAATTACCATTAAAACTTGGGAAGTAACACCCAATTCTTTGGCTAGTTCGTACACTCGAACTTTCTTATCACTCATAAAGATACATTCTCCTGTTCATGCGATTCGTTTTTTTGTAAAACATCCAGTTTAAAGCTGGTTAATCGAGCAGCTAATTTAACATTGAGCCCTTTTTGTCCAATGGCCAATGAAAAATATTGTGGGTTTACTAAAACAGTGGCTAAATGACAATTTTGATCAATTTTCACGTCGGTTTGATCTACCTTCGCAGGACTAAGAGAGTTGGCGATATAGGAGGCAATGTCATCACTCCACCGTATTACATCAATTTTCTCACCATATAATCGTTTCCCGACAGCATTTATTCTTGAACCCTTGGTTCCAATACAAGTTCCAACAGGATCTATTTTTGGCTCTGTAGAAAACACAGAAACTTTCGCACGGATGCCAGCTTCTCGTACTATTTTTTTGACTTCAATCAATCCTTGGGCTAATTCTGGTATTTCTAACTCCATAAGCGTTTTGAGCAAGTTGGGGTGGGTTCTGGATAACATAATGATAGGTTCTCGTTTCGAACGATATACATAAAATATATAGCAGTGGATTTGTTCTCCCACTTGATAGTGTTCATTGGGTATTTGTTCGTCTTGAGGAAGAATTCCTTCTGCTTTGTTTATCTTCACATACACACGTGATGGCGTAACTTTGGACACCTCGCCAATCACCATTGTATGTTCACGGGTTTTAAATTCATCAAAAATCTCGTCTTGGTAGTTTTTATGAATATGCTGCATCACTACTTGCTTTACAACATCAGCAAGAATACGATCCAATTTGTTTAGATTGAGTTCAATTTCAACGGTGTCGCCAATTTCGACGTTTGGTTTTATCTTCTGTGCCTCTTCCAAAGAAATCTCAGTACCATCATTTTGAGGAGTAATCACTACTTTTTTTGCTTCATATACTTTTAAGAGCCGCATGTGAGGATTCATAACAACACGAATATTCTGAATATTGCCAAACGCTCTTTTATAAGCTGCCAATATTCCCTGTTCAATGGCGTTATATATTGCATCTTTCTTTTTGATCTCACGCTCTTTACAATATATATCAATCGCTTGAAAAATTTTACCAGCTGGCACTTTTCACTCCTAGTATAAAACTAATTGGCAACGTGCAATATCACTATACACAACAATCACTTCTTGATCTTCGCAAAAAAGGACCACTTTATCGGGTTCCAATGTACCTTTCAATACAGCTTTCACAGACTGACCATCTTGGTATGTAATCATAGCCTTTTTCCCTTGAAACAAAGAAAATTCTTGCCATGTTTTCAATTTTCTATCGGCTCCAGGAGAAGATACATCCACAGTAAAATCAGCGTCTCTTCCAAGCAACATATTTAAAAAATCACGAACCACCAACGTAACCTTTGAACAATCCTCCAAAGAAATATCAGAGTCCTGTTTAAATATGGCAAAAGAAACCATCAAGGTTTCGTTTTTTACACGAACTTTCATATCCAAGGGCAAATATCCAGTCTTTACAACAAAAGACTGGATATTCTCCAAAAAGGTTTTTTTATCCATTCATTAAGAATTTTTGTCGACAAAAGCCTTTAGTTGTTCTTTTGGCAAAGCACCGATGACCTTATCAACGGCAGCTCCATTTTTAAAAAGAATCAAGGTGGGTATGCTGACAATGGAATACTTCATGGCGATATCAGGGACTTCATCTGTATTCACTTTTGCAATGGTATACTTCCCGTCCGATTCTTTAGCAAGCTCTTCTAGAACAGGAGCAACCATTCTGCAAGGTCCACACCAGGGAGCCCAAAAATCAACTAAAACTGGTTTTTCTGCGTCCAGCACTTGTGTCTGAAAATCATCGACTGATTTAATCTCAATATAATTACTCATTCAAAACTCCTAATCATTTTTATCAAGTGTATCATTTCGTGCTTTTTTTACAAGGTAGAAAAAAAGACTGCTTAAAAAGCAGTCTTTTTTTCTATGTACTTAATGATGAATTTCTCTATGGATAGCTTAAAGAAGCCTCCCATAGTTTTGCATCCCAACCCACTTTCATGCCCATAGATTCAGCCACAAAACGGAGAGGTATCATGGTTCTTCCATTTTTTAGTTCGGGTTCTGCAGGCATTGCTTTGGTTGTTTTTCTTCCATCCGACTCTGTAATCACAGCTTTCAGTTGATCAATCCATAAATCAATATGAACCCCTCGGAAATCATAAGAAACTCGTCTTTCTGATTCAAGCCATCCAACTTTAGCGCCAAACGATTCTGCAACCAATCGGAAGGGTATCATGGTGTGCATATTGTATTTCAGATAGGGTGCTGCATCTAACGTAAGTGGTGTTGCATTCAAATACCCTTTTTCAACTCCAATGCGCAATTTGAGAGTACATCGTACAATGAAAGAGATGGTTACACTGTTGGTATTTCCAACTAAATCTTCCACTTGTACTTTTAAGATGTTGTCTCCTGCTAATACCGACATTCCCACCACTCGATCAAAGGTTCCCATATGATCAACATCGAGCAAAAAGGTTTCATCAGGTTTTGCAGGAGTCATTACTTGTACTTTCTCTATACCCATTTCAGTACTGCCTTTTATTCGAATATTGGCATACAGTTCATTTCCATTGGGTGTAGTGGAAAAATACACATCCTCCACCGTTTGATAAAGTTGCGGGGAAGACAAGACGAGAATAGGTGGATTCACTTTCACAATAATGCGGTAAGTGGCATAGGTTATATTCCCAGCTTCATCTTCCGCTTTAATTTGAAGAATATTCTCTCCATTGTGCAAATTCAAAAGTGCGGAATAGGTATTTTCAATGAGAGTAATTGGCTTTTGATTCACAGTCACCTTAACAGGAGAAATATCTTGGATACGGATCGACAAGGCAAATGTCTGATCCCGCGTATAGACAACTTCTGATTCAATATTCGTAAGAATTTCCGGTCCGTCTCCGTCGTATGCAAAAGTTACGTTGTATTCTTCTGATTCTGTACCCATATTGGTTACCAAACGATAGTACAAGGTGTGTTTTCCGGGAAGATTTAACAACACTGGATTCGTATACTCTTTTTCAATACTGTTATCGATACGGTAATAGAAAGTTCCCATCACATTCGATGTAAAAATAGCTGTGGGGGCTGTAATATACCAATTGGATATTCCATCGGGAGCATCCGGAGTTAGTAAACAATCAATTTCTAGGTTTGGCTCCACCGTAAATGGTTCTGACATCACCTGTGCTGGTTCTTTGTCGGTCCACATACTAATTCTATAATCGTATCCAGGAACTGTTGGATTGATAATACCTGCCTGGTTGTAGAAAGTAATTGTAATATCTGCTCCATTGGAAAGATTCATGGAAAGAGGTATCGAAACAACTTTCTTTTGAACTTCTAGAGTCCCACTGAACCGAATACCGTTTACGGAAACGTACGATCCATGTAGATCTTCTGGCATGATAAACGGGTGTAAAGAAACATAAATGTTTTCTCCACGGTTTAAAGCACCATACGGTCCTAGATTTCCAGTGATGGTAATTTGCGTTTCGGAAGCAATACTAGCGGGTTTCAATTGGACTTTGATACGTTGTAAAGTAGAGCGATCTACAATTTGGAAAGGTTCTGATTCTACACTGGATTCTTCCTTGGATGTGTAGAGTCTGCATTGATACATACCTGGAAATTCAGGATTTACAATACCTGCCTCTTTAGTAAGAACGATTTCCACGTTGGTGTTAATCCCAATAGCTCGATCTACTTTCACAATTACAGATTTTCCGGATACAATGGGATCGGCTGAAGGAATGATTCCATTCACCATCACTGTATTTCTGGTAATTTTCTTGGGCAATGTAAAATTGTAATCAAACAATATAACAATTGTATCTCCCGATTCTAAGGCACCAGACACACCCGTTCGGAATGCAATTTCATAAAGGGCAATTTCCCCTGTAATTACAGGGTCAGGGGATACAGTTACATCTGTAACGGACGATACACCAATATGGTAGGCAGAAGAAAGAGAAGGTGTCGTTTGTTTTGAGGTAAAGACAGTAATATGATAATCATTTTCTGTCGAAGGATTGGTGATCCCTTTGATCACGATCTCAATTTTTTGTCCTCCATTTAACTCAATGGGGGGAACAATGCGAATAAATTTCTTGGCAGCATCAATATAGGGTGTTGTGAACATTGGATTATCATTCACGAGAACATCTTGTGCAGACAGATAGTTAGGAAGAATGGTTTCTTTGGGAAATTGGATGGTAATCGTATCGGATATTGTACCCAAGCTTCCATCAAGTCCTAGAGTAAAACCAATTTCATAGGTGGCTTTTGCACCTACGGTGGAAGGGTTTACTGTTACTTCAGGCATACTTACAGAACCTGGAGAAGCCACCATTGCCATCTGAGTAATGCTACCAAACAAGGGATGCGATACTGTTATATTGAATGATCCTTCTCGCGAATCCATACAATAAAAATCCTTATTCTCTTCTCCCGCTTTCAACAAAATACTACTTTGAGGAAGCCATTCTTCTACAGAAGAAAAGGTTGAAAAAGTCACGGTATGGGAGTCGGCTTTGACGTCAATCAATATGTCTTTGTTCATTTTGTACGCATTACCAAAGATATCAACTAGCTGTACCTTGATGGGATCAGATGGTTTGTTAATACGCAAAAGCCGAGGAGGAGTCTGAAACATCAACCGTTTTTTAATACCCCGGATATTAAGCGTCATAATGGCAGCATTGTAATCTTTGGATGTAGCAGTAACAGAAATATTGCCCTGTTCCAAGTCAGACACATAAAAGGGCATCGATTCGGAAAAATTAGGGGATACGTTCACATCTATTGTGTGCTGTTCCGTCCATGTGGCTCCATCCAAAGAAAATCGAGTGGTGGTGGAGGAAGATTTCAGAGTAATGGTATAGATACTATTTTGAACAATGGGATTTCCACTTTGATCGACCATTTTTACAACAATGGGTCCTATGATTTGGGACGGTTCAAAGGGGGCCGGATACGAAGGAGGATCAAAACGCAAATCATGAACTCCGTTTCGAATTTCAATATCGGCGGATGATTCTCGATACACATCTTTCTGTTTAACAGTTACATGCAAGGTACATCGACCTTCTGATGAGGCTAAAAAGTCGATTTCGTTGGGGTTGGTTAATTTATCAATTGTTCCCAGAGAAGGTTCGACAGACCAAGTATAGGTAACATCGTCGATCATTTCTCCTTGTCCATCGTAAGCAGTCACCATGAATCGTGTCTTTTTACCACGAGAAGTGGTAATGGAAGTGGGTGATAGCACGATGCGATCCAAAGGACCTACTACTGTGACCATAGAGGACACAGTAATCGACGATTGAGAACCGTATGATACTGTAACGGTAACGCTTCCTTTGCCTACATCACTGGCGTAGAATTCGGTTCTTTCTTCTTTGAAGCTACTTAGCCAGCCAATGCCACCAGACAAGCTCCAGTGGTATACGACACCACGAGTAATTCGATTTCCATTGGCATCGTAGGCAAACGCGGTAAAGGTTTGCGATTTGCCTTCTGAAATTCGGACATCATTGGGAGTGATTTCTACACGGTTTATATCTAAATCGGGACAAATATATACATCTAGATCTCTACGAACCAATCCGGGTCCAACAACTTCAAAATACATTTTGTGAGACCCTTCGCTTGTATTTTGGATATCGGCTTCTTTTGTGAAGGTTATCTTCACAAGGTCATTTTTCCCAACCGCAATAGGAGACACCAAGGTAACGGTATATTGTGCCACGGTTGGTGTTGTCCTACAGTATGTAGAGCCAAACATAATGGTGTATGAATCGAGAGAAGAGGGAATAAAGGTACCATTTGGAAAGGTGATTTCCACTTCTGTTGTGTTGGCAACAATAGCCTCGGGGGTATAAAACTCACAAGTGTATTGTGCATTGGTATAGGGAGTGCAAGGAGAAATATCGGTAGTAATATGAAGGGGGCTGGTATTGGCATAAATCTCATACTCGCTAGATATCAATGGATTGTTTTTAGAACCTTCTCGTAGGGTCCACATTTCCATGTTGTATTTGCCCGCTATCGTTGGGTTCTTCACTTTGGCATCTTCGAGAAGAGTGATTTCAATGGTCGAGTTCCCATTGATGGCCACGGGGCTATAAATTTGTATGGTTCGATCAGCAGGGTTCGTTAACGGGTTAATTGAACAACGAACATTGTTGACGCGAACATAGGAGGAGTTTAAGGAAGCAGGAATAGTAGTATCTAGGGGAAAGCGTAGATTGATGGTATCGCCCATGTTCAAGTTTCCATACGAACCGGTTTGAAAACGAATTGTATAGGTGCCATCGACACCGATGTAAGCAGGTTTGATGGTGACCGTAGGAATGGTGTAGGAAACTGGATTAATAGTGTATTCTAGCGATCCAATATAGTTTTCTTCAGAAGACGTTTTGACAAACACTTGGTAATTCCCTGGAGCACTGGGGTTTAGCATTCCCACTTGCTCTGTAAAATACACATACAGGTCGTCAAGATTTCCTACATCAAATGGGACTGTAAATGTCACAATATTGTGATCAATTTTAGGATTTAAGACAGCTACTTCGTTTCCGCTTATAATACCATCTTGATCTACCACGATGGTGCCAGAGGCGATATAGGAAGGAAGTCGTGTGCCTTGTGGAAGCATCACAGAAACTGTATCGGAATTTGCTTTTAAAGCTCCTATTGGGCCAGTTTTAAAACCAAACTCAATACCGCAATCTCGCCCCGCGGTATAATTCGATAAAGTTACATTGATGGGCAAATTGCTATTAATGGGCGTGCCCCCAATACCTTCTATTTGAGAATACAGATAAAAAGTGCCCGATACAGCGGAGGATTCTGTGGCTGTAAATACATGGATAGTAAAAGGTTGCGGAGTGATTGTAACAACAGGGTTGTCAATATCGGCTGATTCTAGAAATCGAATCGACACTTTTTCATTGGTTCCAATTGAAACAGGCAAAGGAATTTGAACCATTTTGGAACCAGGAGGATAGGAAGCAGGAGCATCCACAATATTTGATCCCATGGTTACAGGTTGATCGTTGATCATAATGGTACCAGAAGGAATGATATTGGTAGGAGCCGGATAGTTGGTATTAAAAATCGTGGCATACGAAGGAGGGAATACAACTGTCACATACTGACCGTTGGAGATACCACCACTAGATCCGGTTAGGAATTGTATGGTATACTCTGCTCCTTTATTGTTTTTGGGGATGGTAGGTTGTGGGATACAATACCCAGATGCTTTTGGGTCTACGAAAATTTGAACTGCTCCAGAGACAGTACCAATCGTATAGAATTCGGATTGAACCGGCGTGGTTTCTTTCGAAGTATAGGCTTTCAGAGTATAGGATCCCGGTTCGGTTGGGTTGGTAATACCACAGCTTGATAAGAAGGTAACACGCACAGGATCTTTCTCTAAAATAGTAGGAAATGTCGTGGGTAAAGTAATTTTAATCTTCTGACCACTTGCTTGTACCGACGATGGATTCATTTCCACAGCAGAAGTTACGTTCAAGATTCGAATATTCCCTGCATTGACAAAAGTAGGGATATTGGTTCCTGCGGGATACTCAAACGTAATGCTTTCATTGGCTTTCAATCCTTCATCCACATCTCCTAGTGTAAAGGAAACCTGTTGTTGAGAAACAACACCAACCCCTGGATCGTTTAGTAATACAACCAGATTGTCAATGGATGTATACACTTCAAAAGGGTCGGATATGTAGGGATCTGTTTCGGTCGAAACTACAATTTTCAACGTAAAATATTTGGGGGTTATATCAATGGTGGGGACGTTTATTTTTGCTTGTTTTTTAAAGCGTACTACAACATTGGAACCTTGTTCAATCGATTGCGGTACTAGGATGGTAACCTGCCTTGTAGCCGGAGTAACCACAGCTGGTGCTGTCGTTGCAACGCCATTGATGGTGATATCCCCAGCAGGAATATCAATGGCAGGAAGACCTGTTCCTTGAGGAAAAGTAATGGCAATAGTATCGTTGTTAAATGTATACAACCCAGCAGAAGATCCAAGTTTAAAACGGATATCCCATTCGGCTTCTTCTTCTGATTTGTTAGGAACCACGGTAACACTTGTTGTACTATAACCCTGGATTCGATAATTCTGCGATGTTACCACAGAAGGTTCGGCCGATGTTGAAAGTTTTAAATGATAAATACCTTCTCTGTCAGGGTTGCGAATGCCTGCATCGGTTTTAAAAATAAAACACACGTATTGACCAGGCATAACTGTTTCTGGGACCACAAAAGAAACCTTGTTTCCTGTGATTTGAGGATCATAAGGAGCGTTTGCCGTACCACCAGCATAGGGCAATACAGGTTCAACAGCAGGAGGGGGAGAAGCATTTTTTATGCTAAATGCAGATATTGTGGAGGGAACAATGGTTTCGGAAGGAAATTCAACGGTTATTTTTCCTGAATTCGCAATCAGTTTCCCTTGCTCTCCTACTTTGAAAGCAACATGATATTCCGCGACTGCATTTGTTTTATCAGGTTGTACAAAAACAGCCGGAACAAATAGGGATGTTTTCAGAGAATAAGCATTGGATTCAAGAGCAGGCTCTACCACTGTTATTCCATCGCTTCTGTAGACACTGATTGCAATCGTACGATTGTCCAATTCTCCATCGGGGTTAATAATCCCTGCCGATTGATCAAACACAATCACAATTTCAGGAGCATACGAAGAAGACGTACTAATGTTATTGGGTAGAATAACATCCATCTCACAAAAACTTCCTGTGGGATTTGGTTCTGGAATTCCTTCTGAGATAAATTGTGGATCGACTTGCGGATGCACTCCGTTTACGGTAACAGACTCTTTGGGAATGGGAGCTTGGATAAACGTAGCGTTAGTAGGATCGCCTCCGGGTACAAGATTGGCATCCCACTGAATACGAATACGATCTCCAGCATACAGACTTCTACTCGTTCCCGTTCCAAGTTTGAAACGAATTGTGTATTTGGCTCTTTCTCCCGCTCGGTTTGGTTCTGGGTATACAGAAGCACGATTCATCTCTGTTACAATTTCAAATTGAGAAGACGTTGCATACTCAATCTGCCTTTGACCATTCGCAGCCGTATCGTAGGTTCGTAGTAGAATGGTGTAATTTCCTGGGGTAGGGGGATTCAATATTTTTGTATTGATGATTTCAATTCTCTGAAAACCAGGATCTACTTTAGAGTCGCCGATTTCAAAAGACAACTTCTTTCCATCACGCATAACAGATCCAGGCTTTACAACGGGAGGAGTAGGAGAAGCTGCTGGTTTTTGTAAAGTAACCACAAAATCTGTCTCATCAAAAGGAGCTCCCATGGATAAAGTCGATAAATCGAAAGCAGAGGGAAACTCTATCTCAATACGACCTCCCAAAGGGATTTCTTCTGTGTTCGTAAATTTTAAAGTATGATTAGCAGGAGTCCCTGCAGTATTCGGGTTGGGTTCATTTACAAAAGTAGTGATTCTGGAATACCCAACCGAAACCATAGAGAACATTACCATAAATCCTAACAACAAACTAATGATCTTTTTCGCGCTCATGTCCTTCCTCCTTCGTTGTAGGAGTAAACTTTACAACAAGTCGTCATTTGGAAACCTTTATAGTTTTCGTTTCTGGAATCCATTCCACTTCAGCTCCTAAGGTTTCTGTTACAAAACGTAGCGGAACAAAAGTTCTACCATTCTTAATTTCGGGAGCTACATCCATGACAATTTTTTCAGACGTTTCTCCGCGTTTTACTAGAGATTCTGTACTACCGATTTGCAGTTCAATATGAATGGTATCAAAGTCATATACAACAGTTTTGCTGTCGGGTATCCACCCTACGGTAGCTCCAATGGCTTCTCCAATAAATCGCATGGGAAGCATTGTTCTGCCATCTTTGATATAGGGAGGTGCATCCAATTTGTTTTCTTGTTCATTGATAAAGGCTAATGAATTCCCTATTTGCAATTCAATCATGACCTTTGCAATCACAGTTGCAGAAGAGGAATACTCTTTTCCTGTTATACGATCCTTGACAGAAAAAACAATCCCATTTAATCCAGCAATTACAGGCATTTTTACGTCGCCTTTGAAAACACCCTCTGTGTCGATGGGTAGAGTGACAGGTTTGTCCATCAAATCCATGATGATAATGTTCACAGTATCGGCAGTGGATGGATTTATTTTCCCTTGGATAGGAATGGTTGCAATTAACCGTCTTTCGTCATCTACTTTTTCTAAAATGGGATATACAGACGATAGGCTTTGAGGAGATTGAATATTGAATTTGATATCGGAGGGTTGCACGTATTTAACGCGGATTCGAGGTGTAACACTTCGGTTTCCAGCCTCATCAATGGCGATGATATCAATCAAATTGTCTCCTGGATTCAAAGACACAATTGAAGTAAAGCGTTTTTCTGTTAGGGTCGCTGGTCTGTCATTCACCGTTACGGTGAAGGAGTTGTTTTCATAGACCTCACCTGCAACTTTCACTTGCGGTTCGTTCAAAACAGCCCCATCTTTAGGTTCGCTAACATGCACTTCAGGAGCTTTTGTATCTACTTTAAACTGCATATCTTGCTTGGATTCATCGGAAAATCCTTCTGCAACAGAATACCAATTGAGTGTATGGATCCCTTCTGGCGCTGTAATAGCTGAACCTGTATAGCGCTGGAAGGGTTCTTCATCCCATGCATAGAATATCTTAGCACTCGCCACGTCGTTGTTGAAAAGAATATTGGGGGCAATTTTATACCATCCCGAAAGACCATTTGGTGAAGAAGGATTGACGGTAATTTCTGTGGTCAGAATCATGCCCACTGTATAAGGAGTCGATACGACGGGCATAGGCTCCGCTTGGGTTGATACGGATACGGTATACTCTCCGGATATCGAGGGGTTACGCATATTGCTAATAGTGACTGTTACATTGCTTTCTCCATCGATTGCAATAGGTGATTTAATAATAACCGAAACACCTTCAGATACTTCGGGAGTCACCGAACAAACAACGCCATTTACTGTGACATGGTGAGACTGAATAGTCCCTAAATTGTAGCGGCTATCAAAGGTAACCGTGATGGTTTCTCCCACTTCAATGCGTCCATATCCACCGGTTCTAAACTGAACGGTATAGGTAACATCTTGTTCGTCCACCAAAGGAGAAGAGAGAGATACTCGGATATCACCCAGAAGTGAGGTCCCAATTTGATACGCTTCCGATTCTGTTTGCTTGGTTTCTTTGGATGTAAAGACTTTGAGTTTGTACATGCCATCCCTTGTGGGGTTTTTAATCATTGCAGCTGTTTTTATCTCAATGTTGACGTCAGTGTCATTTTCAATTCGTACCGGAAGAGCCATAATGATTTTCCGCTGTGCAAGGTCAACTTGAGGTCGCGTCATTAAGGGAGTACTATTTATAAGAATTGCATTCGCTGGTATAGAAGAAGGCAATTCTGTGTCGGACGGGAAGATGACAGTAATAGAGTCTTGGTTTACACTTAAAGCCCCCGCGCCTCCTACTTTCATTCGAATTGTATATTCTGCAATGGCAGCCGGTTGTATGGGAGAAACTTCTACTTTGATATTTCGAAGCTCTGAAACAACAATGGTATAGGGATCTGTTGATGTTTGTATGGTATCGGAAGAGGTAGTAATGGATATTTTGTATTCGTCCCCCGGTTTTGCTGGATTCACAATGTTGGCTTCAATGCTAAATTTTACAATCACTAAGGTATTCGAAGGGATATCTTTGGGTACAGTGATTGTAATTTTACTACGTACAGATTCCACATTGGGTGGTAAGGTAACGACTTCACCATTGACTGTAATGTTACTACTCTTTATGGAATCGGGAAGGATCGTTTGGGCAGGATATATGAATTCGATGGTCCCTTTTCCGCTCAGAAGAGAGCCAGTACCAGAGGTTCGGAACGATATGGTATATTCTGCAGGCATGGATGTTTGATTGGGATCCACTTCCACTTTTGCATCGGAAATTCTTGTATTGCTAACATTGACAGAGGGGCTTGAAGGAATCTCTACAAAACTGCCTCCCATCCCCTTGCTTTTGACAACAAAGGTATACACATTGGGTTGGGCAGGAATTCGTACATTTTCGTAAATAATCGTTAGCTTATCGTTTACACCCATTGACATAATAGGGACAGTAATGATATTGCCCAACACTTCGGGAGAATTCGCGAAGTCTAGAGAATCCTCTTTTAGACGAACATACCCTTCTGCAGTGGACGATAGAGAGGGTCTGGAGAAACCCTGTGGAACGATGATTTGTACAGCTCCACTGTCCATAGGTGCATCAGCGGTATAGGAGATTTCGAATCGCTGCCCTGTTGCTCCAGAGGAAGCTTGATTTGGATTAATACTGGCTCTTCCACTTCCGTCAGCAACTGAAACAACGAGTACTTCAGGAGGTTCCTCTACAGACACAAGGGTACTGTCCTGGTTTTGTTTTCCTTGTACTTGGAAAATATACTCACCAGGTGTCGAAGGAGCAGATACTTTTGAGTACGACATTGTGAATGTTTTTCGTATGGACATACTCATGACTGTAAAGATTATTTTTCTGCCTTGAATATTGGGAGGGTTGGAAATATTCACACCTGTTCCTGCCAATGCAGCTATATAACCTTGTGATCCAGGGGCTGTGGTAGGATCTGGGAAACCAGAGGGAATAGTGATCTCAATGGTTCCATTCGAAATATCAGCCACCGATGTAAACGTAAAATTGAAGTTAACATCGCCTTGATTTGCATTCACTCTTGTTGGAGTTATTGTTGCTTGGATAGGAGCTTGGTCGCCTGGTCCAGGACCAGGCCCTCCGTTGTCCGAAACCGTAACGTTGGCAGTCGCTTCAAGCTTTTCTCCTTCATAGGTAGCAGAAACGATAATTTTGGAGGTTCCTGCAGAAGAAGCAGTAAACGTGGTTGTTTGTCCCGTTGTTGGAGACAACGTCCCGGTGGATTCACCTTCCAACCTCCAGCTATAGGTGAGGTTAAGAGGACTACCATCTTGTTTATAAGCTCCTGCGGTAAAGGTTTTTGTATCGCCAATAGACATCGAGGCACTCGTAGGATTTATCACCAATTGTGCTGTGGTGGAAGAAACGGTAACGGAAGCGCTTACCTGTATGGTTGTATTCCCAAACGTAACAGCGCATTGTACCGTACCGCTACCGGACGTTTGAGAGGCTACTAAGGTAGCTTTGTTCTTCGTTATATCTGTTAAACTACCTGCATTCCCTTGCGTTGTCCAGTAATACGATAGTCCAGCCGCTGGTATCTCGTTGCCATCTTCATCATAGGATATTACTTCAAGCTGTTTTCTTTGACCCTTTCCGAGTAGTAAAGTATCAGGGATCATTTCGGCAGCATACAATGTAAAATCGCCACAAATGAAGTAGTCTTTAGAATGTACCCATCGGTGATCAGGATCTGTTGCTCCCGCTTTGATTTTTAAAGAATACATTCCAGTGGAAGGGTTTTGTATACGAGCTTTTTCAATAAATACTACCCGTACCGTAGACAATGCTTGAATGACTTCGGGTACTTTGATCGATACAATTTGTTGATTAACTTGCACTTGGGGATACGCCCCAATATTTGCAGGATGATTGTTTACGGTTACAAAATCTCCATCGATAACAGAGGGTAATCGAGTACCATAAGGAAACTCTATGTCAATAGTATCTCCAATGGCTAAAGCATTCACAGTCGTAAAATTGATACTGACTACAGCACCTGTTAGTTGTTGTAAACAAGGTTCTACAGAAACGTCCGCAGCCGATAGTCCGAGAATTGAATAAGGATCGGATCGGACTAACAATGGTTCTGAAGAAGTAGATACTTCCAAGGAATAGGTACCAGATTGTGTCGGGTTCTTAATATTGGCAAGTTCTGTAAAACGGATTTCAACAGTATCTGTGGCTTCAACATCATCGGGAACACGGATCACAATTTCATTGGTTTCTTGGTTAACAACGGGAGCTTGTGACAAAGTCCCATCGAACGTAACACCAAGAATAGTATTTGTAATTTTACATCGTACAGAGCCTGGTAAAATGGATGAGGGTAGCTTGGTATCATAAGGAAAAGCAATTGTGATAGCTCCTAAATCTTTTACCAAATTTCCCGAGGGTCCGGTAGAGAAATGAATAATGTATTCTGCATTCGTATTTGGCGTTGCACCTCTTGGGTCAGGGGCAGGAGGAAACGCAGGTTCTACAAAACCATCTTTGGCCAACTCTACAGTAATAGCACCAACAGAAGAGAATAAGCTAAAAGCATGAGACTCTACAGGAGTTGGCTCAACAGACGTTAACACAGCCAAACGATACAGACCCACGGTGGGTGGATTCTTTATTCCTGCAATATTGGTAATTTGTACTACTACTTCTGATTCTGCACTTATATCAACGGGAGTAATCAGTTTAATATACTTTAATTCTCCCGCATCATTGACAACAGTAGGAATGGAACTCAACACAATACCATTGATATAGACAGAATTTTGCGGTATGGATGTTGTCAATGCTGGGTAAGGAGAGGGGTTGGGATCAAAACCAACGGTATAGTCTCCTATATACGCTGGGTCAAACACGATCACTATGTCTTCCGTATCCTTCAGCATATTGCCATTGATTCCGGTATTAAAACGTATTTCATAAGCAACGTTTTTGGCGTTAATGGCAGGTGGGGCTGCAGAAACTCTAGGAATGCTGCTTGTAGAAAGAATCGAATAGTAATTGGAAATGGCCGCAATTGGTTGTGAAGAAGTTTTTAGTTTTAACTGATAAGAGCCTGGTTCTTGTGGATTGGCAATTTGAGAACCCTTTTCAAACTTCACACAAACATGTTCTCCCGCAGGAATATTAACAGGAACGCGGAACGTAACGGTATTCCCTTCAACAGTAATGGGAGGTACGGAAGAAAATGTTGGATTGCACACAGCACCAAATCCAATTTTAATATTGGCGGGGTTGATATAGGAAGGAACCGCTGTACCTTCTGGAAATTCGACCGATATAGAACTGGTATTGGCATACAATTGAGAAGCTGGATCTGCACCAAGATCAAATTCAATAAGGTATTCTGCAAACGATCCAGTTGTTTTGGGGTTGGGATGCGTAGCGGGTACTTCCAAACTTTGTACGGCATCACCAATTGTGTATTGGTAAGACTCTATAGCAATGGGTTCTTTATTGGTCCATGCAATACATGTGTAGTTGTTGGAAACGGCGGGATTAGTAAACCCGGCGCTCTGTAAAAATTCAATGGTTACTTGAGAACTTTTTTCTATATGTACTGGTGATTGTATTCGTATCCACCGATATAAGTTCCAACCAGGGGCATTGTCAACATTGCCCGGCAGAGCAGGTCCTGCAGTAACTATGGAGTACGTTGTACAATACACACCATTCACTTTCACAGAGGAGGGAGCTAGGTTGCCTACGGGAGTTAGATAATCATCTCCGTTAAAACCTATAAACAAATCATCATTGTTTGCAGTAATAGCACCGCTTTCGCCAAGAGTAAACTGCACTGTGTATTCTGCATTTTGATTGATGACAGGTGGATCTGGGAAAACTTCGGGAGGAGTTATGGTAGATCGAATAATGTAGTTACGTGAAATACCATAGTTGGGTTGTGTGGACGTTTTTACCAAAAGATTGTAAATTTGTGGTTTAGAAGGATTTTTCAGTCCTGCATCTTTACAAAACAGAATATATACATTGGAACCAGGAGCAACTGTAAAGGGAACAGGGAAGGATACTTCTTGTCCTGTAATGGTAACGGATTGATTCAAAATTGTTCCCACGGGTGGAGGACAGGTAAGAGAATCAGGGTCTCCGGGTCCCCAAATAGGGGCAGTGGATATATAGATAGATCCTGGAGATATGCTGGATGGTACGGTGGTACCATCGGGGAATACAATATGGATACGATCTAAGTTTTGCGTGAGTTGAGGTTTCGTAGGTGACGTAACGAAATGCACCATATATTGAGCAGATAAAGAAATTCCGTTGGATTTGGGGATCACAGATCGCATATCAAGAGGTGGGTTAATACCTGGAAAAGCAACAGAATCAACAATATTGTAAAGATTTGACTTAATCTCAATATCTTCTTGTGAAGTGTGTGCATATCCAAATTTTATCCCTTCGGTAAGAGGATTTGTAAGGGCACACGACTCCAAGAAAACAACCGTGAGTTCTGCATTCGCTTTCACATCCACAGGAGTGGGTATTTCAAATTGGATATAGGGAGGACCATACGTTGGATCAATTTGGTAGTTTGTTGACAGAGTTGTAAATTCACCATTTACAGTGATTGTGCTAGGCTGCAAAGTGCCTGCTCCAGCAGGAGCACCGAGTGGTAAGCTAAGGAATATCTGGTCTTCGTTTGCTATTAATCCATTGGCTCCGATTTTCATTTTGACAACGTATACAACTCTTTCTCCACCAATATTATTAGGCATAGGAGTAACTTCAAAAACGGTAATAGAACTACCGATTGCATAATACTCGGACAAGGCATAATAAGGCTGTGAAGAGGTCATTGCTTGCAGTCGATACAGTCCCGCAGTGGTAGGGTTTGTTACCCCTGCATTCTTTTTAAATCGAAGAACAATATCGGTTGCATCCGGAATATTGGAAGGTGTTGTTATGGTAATATTTGTCCCCGATATTTGAGGAGCAATGTTTAGATTTTGTTCGGGACCGGCACCAATTTGTATGGTAATTCCTGTGGTGGGGATGGTTCGATTGACTTTAGTTCCACTTGGGAAAGCAAGTGTAATGGTTCCTTGATTGGCTTGCAAGCCCAAATCCAAGTGAAGACTTACTTCGTATTCAGCAATCTGCCCCACAGAAGGAGGAGTTACGATAACAGGACCTAAGAACAGAATTGTATCTTCAATTTGATAATATTCAGATTCAACAGCAATAGGCTCTTGGTCGGTCCATATCACGCCCTTATAATTGCCAGCAGTGGGGTTAATAAGCCCTGCAGATGACATTATCACAATTTTTACAGTACCGCTATTTCGAATATCTTCGGGAACTTGGAGAATAATTTCTACCCATCCTGCCGCCGGTGGATAAAGAGGACTTGTAGGTTCAATGATTTCGGTGGCAACTTGAGTGTATTTTCCATTCACAGTTACAGACGATGTTGGTAGTAGCATAGGAAGAGGAGCAGCGGTACCAACTTTTTGGATGATATGTATTTCATCTGCATTCTTCGTAAGCCCTCCGCTAGCACCTACTTTGAACTCATAATTATACTGTACATCTACTGTATTTTTGGACTTTGGATTTGGCGTAATTTTAAAGTCGGTTACAGCAGTACCAATTGCATAATTGGGAGATACTCGATAGTAGGGTTGCGAAGACGTCAATATTTGGAGTGTATAAATGCCAGCTGTGGATGGGTTCTGAACTTTGGCAGATTGTTTAACAACAATGATTAAAGTAGGATCTGCCCCAGGGAGAGTTGGATCATAGGTTACAGGAACTTTTAGAGTAATGCTAGTACTGGATACGGTGGGTGGAAGGGTTAAATCTCTTACAACCCCATCGTTTTCGATAGAAATACTTCCCTTGTTAATGGAGGTAGGAATTCGTGATTCGCGAGGAAAAGAAATGGTAATTGTATCGATATCTTTTGTCAGTTTTTTCCCAATATCGATACTTATTGTGTATTCTGCTTCTGCCCCTGTAGCGGGTGGTTCTACATCCACAGAATGGATGACAACGGCATTTTTGATTAAATAA
Organism: Caldisericia bacterium; assembly: GCA_028700655.1. Classification (GTDB taxonomy): domain Bacteria; phylum Caldisericota; class Caldisericia; order UBA6126; family UBA6126; genus JAGLCW01. The sequence goes on along the minus strand of JAQVSG010000001.1, from coordinate 65,675 downwards.
ATATCGGATTGCATAGGAATGGGTTCTTTATTCGTAAAGACCGTAATTCGATAGTTTCCTTCCGTCGGATTTTTTAGTCCAGCAGAAGTTGTAAACACTACTGTTACAAGAGAACCCGATCGCAAATCTTTGGGAGGATACACTTCAAGGTCGTACAATCCTCCTCCAAGATCCGTAATAGTGGGGTTTTCAATACATCGATCATTGTTCACAGTAATGGAAGAAGCGCCTGCCGTTGGCAATTCTCCTAAGGGTAACTGAATGGATATGAAATCGCCTGAGTTTGCGGTTAACGCTCCGTTGGTACCAATTTTGAATTTGACTGTGTATTGTACATTGGCACTGTTGGCAGTATCGGGAGAGGGTATTACTTCAATTCCCGTTACGGAGGTTCCAATATTAAAGGGAGGGGACAGGCGATAGGCAATTTGCTTGGATGTATTTACTTGCAGTCTATAAATACCAGCGGTTGTTGGGTTCTTAATTTTGGCAGATTTTTTCAAAACAATATCAAAGGTTGGACCAGCGAGAATATCAATAGGTACATGAAAAGTGAGGACATTGGAGGAAACCTTGGGGGATAATATGACATCCACACCATCCACGGAAATGTCGCCCGGGGTTATAGTGGTAGGAAGCCTTTGTCCTTGAGGAAAAGCAACAGATATAGTATCTATATTTTTGGTAAGATTATCATCAATACTCACAGTAATTGTGTATTCAGCATCTACGCCTGCAGCGGTAGGATCTACATCAATCGCATCCACCATGATAGCATCTTGGATTTCATACGATTCGGATTCGGATTCTAGCATCTCAGACGTGGTGTAAACAATACCTTTATATGTACCTGCAATAGGATTCACGAATCCTGCAGAGGGTTTAAATGTTATTTTTACAGAGGCACCGGCATTTAGGTCTTGTGGAGGAGACACCGTAAACTTAAAGATCCCTGCCCCAAGACTTTCCACTTCTGTTGGAATGGTTGTATATTGTCCAGTTCCAAGGAAAACAGAACCATTGGACAATGTGATGCCATCGAAAGTTAAAGGATCGTTGCCGAGGAATAATTCCACAAAAATTTTCCCTGTGCTTTTATACAAAGCACCACTTTGTCCTAATTTGCATTCAACAACATACTGAACATTTTCAGAATCATCGGTGGCAGGAGAAGGAATTACTTTTACACCCGATACACCTGTACCAATGGCAAAAGTGGGAGAATTCCGGTAATAGGGTTGGGCCGAGGTCATGGCTTGCACACTATAAGCGCCTGCGGTGGTGGGTGTTTTAATGTTCAAATCTTTTGTGAGAGTAACACGGATAGGACTGTTGGCTGGAATATCTAAAGGAACGGTCACAACAACATTGCTACCCGTAAATATAGGAGCTGTTTTTAACGTTGTTTCAACCCAGGTTACACCAGCGTCTATCGAATGTTCAAATTGGACTGCTGTAATGGGTGGGTTGCGAACTCCTGTCATGGTCATGGGCATGGCAAAGGTTATTGTACCTACGCCAACGGACAGTGGGATGTCGTTAATGATTCCCATTTGGAAGGAGGCAACGGTAGACGTTGTGGGAGGATCTACAACAACTCCCTGAACACCTGCTTTTACGGCATCTAAATCATAAAATGATACGGCATCATTAACAGCAATTGTCTGCGACGAGATGGGGGTTGTTTCTCGGCTGGAATTTACTTTGATAGTATAATCCCCAGCGGGAGGGTTAAACATACCTACTTGATTGGTCAGAATAATAGTAACGGTTGCGTTCGCAGAAATATCACTAAGTGTATTGGGAATCGTGAAGGTGATTGTATCAAGAGTTTGGTTTGGGGCAACTCCGCTTAATGTTGCAGTGGCAGAACTCTTTAGTGTTTTGGAGTTAATTTGAATGTAAGTGGCCGGAATAAAATAAACACCAGAACCGTTGTCAAAGCATCCATCTGGCTTTGGAAAAGTGTTCGTATTCCCAGTAAAATCAAGGGTTATTGTATCGCTACCAGCCGTGAGGTGTCCCTGATTACCAGTTTTCCACTTTATGGTCCACGTTACAAATTCTTTGATGTTTTTAACCCCTGCTGTGTTGTAATTTGGATCTACGGAGGGGCTAATCGTAACTTCCGATCGATGGCCAATATAGTAATTGTTGGAGTACTGGTCATAATTTTCGATGGTCGTTGTCCCGTTAGGCCCTAAAAAGGTACCCACCTGCAGTTTGTATTTTCCGCTTTGGGTGGAAGGATTTTTTACACCTGCTTCAATGGGCAGATTGATAGAAATTATATCCCCCGCAGAGTAGGCAGCAGGGGTGTGAATACTAAGAATCGTACCCGATGCTGTAGCATCTTTTGTAGGATTGGTACCGTCCACAAAAACATTGGATTTGTCGATGGTTGCATTCACAAAAGAGGTACCTGTAGGAAACTTGATCTTGATGACATCATCAAGAGCTACATCTTCATCCAAAGTAAAATCTATTGTATATTCAGAAATTTCTCCTGTGGCTACATCGTCTGTGCCACTTTGGTTTACAACCAGAACATCAATAGCATGTATTGCATTAACGGCTGTATAGAAACCAAACTGAGAAAGAGCTAACACAAAAGCGACAATAAAGGCTATTCCTTTTTTCATAGTCGTTCCTCCTTTAGTGCAGGAAACTCGTGAATTTCATATAATACGGATTTGTTATACAAATGGTTCATGTTACACCATAAAGCCGTACATTGTGTGTTCTAAATCACAATAGTATTTTGAGATGATAGAATACTCATCAACATTGATTTCACTAGCAATTCTAGACAGTCTTGTTAGGTCTGTCTTGCGAGGGTGAAGTGCTGTATCGTAGGCTACTTTATTGTTTTGATCATCGCAAATGAAATGTATTTGTGTACCACTTTTTCTCTCATAATATTTTATATCACATTTTGTGCGCAAATTTTGAAAAACACTGTTCTCGAACAAACAATCTTCTGCCGCGTGGGCAAAATGACGAACCAAACCTACATCACAAATATAGATTTTGTTCGATTTCCGAATCTCCATTTTAGATCCTAGATTAAAGGGCTTGAGAAGTTTAATGAAATAGGAGCCTTCCAAGAATTCCAGATAAGAATACGTAGTAGCTCTGGATATTCCAAGCTCCTGCGAAATATTCTGAACATCAATTCTCTCCCCGGCTCGGTTCATAAGAAGAAGCATTAAATCACGGATAACAGCACTTTTTCGATAATTGCTCATTTGCACAACTTCTAGATTAAAATACGATCGAAATATATCGTCCAAAGCAGCATTTTTTTCCGTAACACTTTGCTTCAGAACAACTTCGGGAAACCCCCCGAACATAATATATTCATCGTACAAAGTAGAAAGTTTTTCGAAAATGGGCCTGGAAATACTACTTTTTTGGGTGGGAGGATTCAAACCTTTTCCACTGAATTTTATAAACTCTTTAAAGGTAAGAGGATATAGCTCAAATACAACCTTTCGACCAGCCAACGATTCTTCAAACTGCTTCCTTGTATAGTAGTTTGTTGATCCTGTTAAGAAAAACTTCGTTTGGAAGTGATCAATAAAATACTTCACAATACTCGGAATATTCTTAAATAGCTGGATCTCATCCAAAAAAATGTACGAAGGCTCACTAAAATTTATACCGAGAATTTCTAAAGAAGCCTGTATTTTATCAAAATTCTCTTCTTCAAAATACTTTCGATTTAACGGATTTTCTAAATCTAGTAGAAGCTTGTTCTCTGATTCCGTTGTCTCGAATAAATACTGTAAAAGAGTAGTCTTCCCGGTCCTCCTCATACCTGTGATAATTACTGCTTCTTTCGATTCACGATACGGTTCAACTTGTTTTAAAATGTCCCGTTCCTTAAATCGATCTATTCGCATATGCTTAATTTACAAAAAGTTTTACTTTGTGTCAATAGAAATTAGAAAAAAATCGAAATATTTTTACTTTTTGCAAAATATAGCGGGAATATGGAAATGTCTGAGATTTTCAGAAGATTGTTTTATTCACAGGTTCTTGGGGTTTTCACCCAGGTTTTAGGTTTTTTATCGAGAATGTGAAGAATCAACGCCCAGATATAGGGCAGAGGAAGAAGAAACACCAGCACACTCGATAAAACTAGTTTTATACATTCCATTCCTGGAAAAGAATCCAGTGATAGAAAATGTTTTTCAAAAGTGAACTGGTAGTGATAAAAACAGTAAAAAGAGAAAAAAATGTAAGGAATGTTCATAAATAAAAGAACCATTTGTAAAACAGGGTTAACAGGAATCATTTGTTTTGGAATCCACCCCATTTTAGACACTATAAACCCGATATTCATAAGAATGACAACAATCGCAGAAAATTGGTATAAAACCCACTCAAAAGGTCCTTTCCAGAACAACTGCCAGTATAATTCACGGTGTGTCTTTCGTATCTCACTCATCACTTGCAGGTGACCTGAAGCCCAACGCAATCGTTGTTTAAAAAACTGACTCCAAAAAGGAGGAGTCTGCTCTGTAGAAATCACGGGCAGAAACTCTACATGAACGTTATGCATCATATAGGCTCGAATCCCAAGATCCAAGTCTTCGGTTAAAGCCTCGGGGTTAAAACCGTGAATTTTGAACAGCAGTGCTTTCGAAACAAATAGATTGGTACCCCCTACAAACGGAACTTTTTTAAAAATGATAGGAAGATACCACTCGTGGGATACGGCCTTAAAAAGACCTCCAATGCGCGAAACAAGACCCATTGTATAATAGTTTCGGACTTGGTAAAGAGGTCCTTGTAGAATGGGAAGGTTTTCTTTCTTTTGCAAATATACTTTGGCGACGTGCAGAAGAACTGAGTGGTCCGGGCGACTTTCGGCATCGTAAAACCCGACTATATCTGTCAAAGAATCTACCTCGTCTAGGGCATAATTTAGAGCTCTTCCTTTTGTAGAATGGGTATTCTGATTTGTATAGGTTCGAGGATACACGCCTGTGTAATTCGTAGGAACCGAAACAACCTTCAACATTACACCTTGTTTGGAAGCATCTTCCATCATATCTTCTGCTATAGACTTTGTGGTGGGAAAGGCATCTCTTACGTCGTCTCTTGTAATATCTTGCAATTCGTGAATAGAAATTGTATGCACAAAAGAATAAATAGTCTCTTCCAGTTTCAACATCATCTTCTTTAGAACCACACGTTCTGTCGAGGGAAATGCTTTCTGTAAGGATATCATTAAGCATTTTTTGACATCTTTTCGAGTGTAGGGCATTTTCTTTAACGCTTCTTCTAGAGAACATTTCAGAGCATGCAAAACAGAGGGATCGGATGTATAAGAAAGTGTCGACGAAAATTCTACATACAATTCATGGTAAAAAGGACCCCATAACAGATGCTTCATTTTGTACATCAATACAGCTTGTTGTAACTCTTTCGAAATGGATTTAAAAGAAAAATCTACTCTTCTTTTATCAAATGGTTGAGAATTCCCAACTTCTTTTCTCCATTTGGTAATTTCTTCCCATACTTTTTCAATTCTCTTCTCATTTTCAATATGTTCTCTTTCATCTACAATAACAAGCAGCTCATATCGATGGGATGGATAACTCAAGTGTATAGCATTGTGAATAGTGTGTCGGATGACAGCGCTTTCGTTTTTCGCAGGGATCATAATAGAAATGAATGGAAGTGGTATGTCCTCAAAAGCTGATATCATCTTTACATCGGCAAGTGAAAGTTTCGATTTTGCTGTCCAGTAGTATTTTTTACTTAGTTTTTTCCATATCAATAAACGAATAAAAAGGAAAAATGTGATTCCATAACATAAAAAAGCCAAGGAATATAGGAAGTTAGCTCTCATGATACTCCATTTTGACAGCATTTTGTTCTTTGATGTAGTGTACAACAAAACCGAATTCTTCAGCGAAGAATCGAAGTGGAATGAAGGTTCGTCCATTGCGAATTACAGGGGGAGTTGGGAGAATTCTTTTTTCATCGTTCACAGTGGCAGTGGTATTGCCAATTTGAGCTTGAATAACTTTGCCATCAGGATTGCTCACAGTGATGATTTGAAAAATGGGCTCGTACTCAACTTCACAGCCTAATAAAGATGTAAAAACAGTTAAAGGAATCATAGTATGAGACGATTGTAAAAAAATAGGTGACCCCAAATTCAGTGTTCCCATAGAGGAAGAGGCAATTTGTTGACCTATCGAGAATTGTACCCAGAAATTCTCGTAGTATTGCACAGGAACAATTGCCTTTGTTGCATTTCCAGACAGATCCGTTGCAATAAACTCAAGAGCATTAATACCACTTGTACAGGTAAACTGCGTCATAAATTTCCCATCTACCACAGACAGACGTTTTCCATTCAGGGTTACATCCACATTTGATTCTGTATATCCATCAATAGGAATTGTTTTCCGAATTGTTTTTTGCCAGGGAGACGGTTTGCTAATTTGAAGCGTGGGAGGAGTTTGATCTAAAACTATAACAACCGTTGTTTCACTTCGATGACCCGCCTCGTCATATACCAAAATAGAGAATTCATTGTCCCCTTCTTCAAGCCGTAAGTTCGCCTTCATTTGACCCTCGACAAGAGAGAGTACTTCATGCTCTCCAATCATACCCTTAAGAAAATGAGATTCGACAATAGTAACCGAAAATGGGTAGATCGGTTGATTGGTAAAAATGGGGCCTTCGGGTAGTTGTATATAGGGAGGGAAGGTGTCAATTTTAATGGGTATGGATTGGATTTCCTCTTTTGCATCCCCTTGTGTCGAATAATACCGTATTTCGTATATTCCAGAAGATAGAACAAGAGTCTCTTGATACAAAATCCAATCTTCCCCATTTAACGAAAACCAGGTTTGAATCGATTCTGGTTCTTGGGAATACACATCGAAGGATATGTTTGGCTTGGACACATACCATTGGTTATCTCCATCGGGGAAAGTAGGTTCAATGGTAATGTTTGTTTTTGGTAAAGGAATAATCGAAAAAGGCTCAGAAGCTACGGTTTGTGTTTCACTTTGCGTAGAAACACCCAATGTATAAGCACCTTCTTGTGAAGGATTCACAAAGCCTGCTTCAGGAGTGATTTGAATAACAACGGTTTCGAGAGGTTCGATGTTTTCATGAAGGGTAATCTGTATCATGCCTTCGCTGGGTTTTAGAAAAACTGGAAACAGGTCTACGTTTATTTCATTGAATAGAATGCCGTGTTGATAATCGGTGGGAAACTGGAAACGAGTGTCCAAAAACACAAATATTTTTTCTCCCGCACTCAAAAAACCAGCGGGGCCGGTTTTGAAGGAAATATGTAAAGAAGCTGGTTGCTCAACAGTACGGGACAAAACATCCACAGAGACATTTTGCACCCTTGATTCTTGAATCCAAATTTTGGGAGAGGAAATGTAAGATACCTCTCGATTGGTGGCCACTCGAAAAATGTACTCACCCGGTGTGACCGGATTTCGCAATCCTGCTTCTTGTAAAAAGTCGACTGTCACTACTGCTTCAGGACCTATATCAATGGGTACATTGAGAATGATTCGATTCTCTGCCTTTTTCAAAAAAGGTGTTGTTTTCATGGGAACATTGTTGATCAATACACTATCTTTTGCCATTGTATTGGGGATATACATTCCTTGGGGCATAATGAGATACACTTGCCCATTGTCCGATGTTAGTTGACCACCACCACCCGTTGTAAAGGTGAGTTGAATCGATGTATTCACAGATACAAAAGGAGATCCAATACGAACAGACAGATCACCAATCATGCTAGGACCGATTTCAAATTCTTGGGATTCTACATTGGTTCCTTCTTTCCCTGTGTGCGCTTTAATGGTGTATCGACCTACCGATGTAGGATTGGTAAGACCAAACTCTTCCTTTATAACAATCTCTACGGGACTCTGTGCTTCAAACAGAACTGGGGTTTGAATTTTCAATGTCCCTGCTCCTTCGATAATGGCAGGTTTTGTGGTGGGCACCCCATTTACCTTAATATCCCCAGGAACTGATGATTCTGGGAAACGAACAGAAGAAGGAAAATAGATCGTAATGATTCCATTTTCTCTCATTCTCCCCACTAAGCCAGTTTGAAAAGTGATTCTCCATTCCGATTTTGTATTGATGTAAGGTTTGTCAATCCATACTTTTACATCTTGGATAACACTGTTGCGTATTTTGTAGTAATTTGAATTGACCCTTGTATTGTCGGCATTAGTCCACACAACCAAACGATATTGATCCGAACTTGTTGGATTGGTAATCCCGGCTTCTAAAAGAAACTCTACTTTTACATCGGACTCTTCTAGCACAACCATGCCTGGGTATATTTTCACAACTCGTCCGTTTATAACAGGGTCGGCATCGTTACAATACTGTCCGTTCACCAAAATGTGCTCCGCCGCAATAGTGGTAGGCACTTTGGTGCCATAAGGAAACTCCACCATGATATACCCCCCGTAACAACTGCCCAATCGTCCCGTTGAAGAGGTTTCAAATCGAATGGTATATGCCGCTATTTCCCCTACAATATCGGGGGCTACTTCTACGGTGGGAGTGGTAATGATGGAGCCTACAATCGCATAACTGTTGGAAAGAGCCCAATAAGGCTGCTTGCTAGTGGCTGCAGCCATACGATAGCAAGCTCCTCCTCGAGGATTTTGCACGCGGCATATTCGTATATAGACAAGGGTTGTGTCGGGGTAGGAATTGGGTACCGTGATCGAGACAATTTGATTGTCATTTTTATCGGTTTCCACGTAATAGGAAGCGGGTATACCGTTCACGGTAACTGCATCGCACCCAGAATAACGGGCAAAGGTTGTTCCATAGGGAAAAGCCAAATATATTTTATCACCAGGACTTAATTTCCCACATTCATCTGTGTAAAACATGACGGTATAATTCGCTAGTTCTCCGGCAGTATTGGGTTCCACCCGTATTTGAACATCGCGAACTTGGGTAGCTCCCACATCAAATCGAAAAACAAGTTTTGTGTCCCCCGAGGAGACAAACATTTGGACTTGACCTGAACTGGTTGCCCGAAAAGTGTAAGAACGCGTATTGGAAGAAGGAGAACCCGTTCCGGGTCCTTCCTGGTACCAACGAAATGTCGCCTCTGGTACAACCGACCCATTTTCGTCATAGGCAGTTGCTGTAAAAGTAACGGATTCGCCAATTTTTATACACTGTACATTGGGGCTTACTTCGATTCTTGTAACGGCTGCTTTCGCATACAATGGAATGAGAGTGGTGAACACAAACAAAACGACGAAAAAAACCGTTCGTATCTTTGTAAATAAACGTATGGATTTCATTTCTCACTCCTTTCGGGACAAAATATAATAAAAATAGATTCATGTTTTGGATCGTATTTTACTTCGGAACCAAGTATTTTCTTCGTAAATTCAATGGGTACAAAAATAACGCCATCGACAATGGTGGGGGCATAATAGATATCTATTTCTTCAACATTGTCTCCTTGAGACACTTTAATGATGGAATCATTGGGTCGAACATAAATCAAAACTCCATTTTTGTCTAGTATAGCTGCATTTAAGTTTGAATCCCATCGTAAAGAATACCCCAGTGATTCCGTAAACAATCGAATGGAAGCATATATTTCGCCATTTTGGGGATCGCGAAACGGAAATGGATCCACCGAGATTTCCTTTTCATTCAAAAAAACTTTCTGATGAGACAATTGGATTTCAAAAACAGTCCCTGCATAGTGAAAAAAGGTTCTACTGATGATCGTAACATTCCCTGCCCGATCTTCACTGCGCACAATAACATTATTCTTTCCTTCCGCAATAGGAATTTCCGTTGCAAAGTTCCCATATGCGTCCATCTCTAACTTTATCCCATTGACAGATAAAAGGCATCCTGGCTCCGTCTTTCCATTGACAATCATATGGTATCCGCAATATATCTGTTCTTCTGAAGGGGAGTACAAGGTAATAACAGGAGGAGTAATATCCACAAAAAGAGTGAGTTCGTCAGAGATACTATGACCCGCTTGATTGACAATGCTGTAAGAAACAGTATTCTTCCCAGGATTCAATGACAAGGGTATTTCCACTTCATTGTTTAGAACAGGATATGCTTCTTCTGATATAACAAGAAAAGCAGGTGAAATGGAGGTGATCTGAAATTTTACCAAAGGATCTTGCGTATTGATCCAGGTTCGATGAGAAGGAGAAACATCAATACAGGACGGTGGATACGGATCCACTTTCCAAAGAACAGACTGTATCTCTTCTTTTAGACCAGAAGGGCGCAATCCATAAAAAGAACAACGATGAATCCCTTCGGGTATTGTAATAATACGGTTTTCCAATTTGTGAAATTCATCCTCATTCCAGGCAACATACAATTCGGTTCCTTTTTTGGAATACAATTGAAGGATTGGTATTTCTGACATCCATCCATGTTGATTTGCTTTGATTTTGTTTTGTATTTCATAGAATACGGAATTCTGAGGAGAAATAAGGTGTATAGAATCCGATTCAAAAAATTCCTCCCAAGATTCTACAAGAAGAGTACATACAAAAGTATCTTCTTCCAATGGATTTTGAATCCCCGCATAGTGAGAAATAGATATGGTAAGGATTTCAGAAATATCGATAGGGGTTTGAATTCGTATGTTATTGTTTCCCTTCCTTTGAACCTGTAAAGCAACCGTATCAGAGAAAACAAAATCTTCCCGGAACAATTCTGGGATCGTGTACGATTCTGGTAGTAGTATTGTAATCCAAGATTCGGCCAGTATGGGGTTTTCTGAAAGCGAAAGACGAAATTCCATAGAGGTTATCTCCCCTTTTTCGTAATTGCTTAACAAAACCCTACACTGCGTTTTTTGGACAGGACGAATCGATCCAGATGAAGCTTCGTTTGCATGCAATGACATAGGCATGGGTACGAAAAAGAGTGCGGTTAGATAGATTGTTGTTATGATTTGAAAAAGTCTTTTCATATGCGGTCTCCTGTTCCGGGAATTGAGTTTTCTTCCCATGCAATATCGGAGGCAACGTATTGACCTTCTTTCAGATATACTTTGCAGTACACAAAGATGCCCTCTCCTAATACACCCTGCCCATGAAAAATAGTGGCTTCATGGATTTGAATGACAACACCCGAGTCTAAAAGAAACCATTTTTGCTCCTTGTTCCAATCAACAATCTCTCCTTGCATCATAAAAATTTCTTTTTCCACGCGGACAATATACCCACGGAGAACGTTTTGATCATATTGACCCGAAATCTTTACCGTTTTCCCAACTTGAACATGGCCCTGTATTTCTGTGAAATCATCTATTTTTAGCACACAGCCATTATCCAATTGATACAAAGAGTTCCGTTCAATTTCTTTAGTAACAACAGCTTGAATGTTGACAAGAGTGGATAAGGAAAACATTCTCCATTCCAAAGCAATATGAATGGTTCCATAGGAAACCACGTTTCCTTGAAACACAGAAACATTTCCTTTGTCTGCCATAGAAGAGCGGAAGACATAAATGCGACTTCCATCTTGTGGAGCATGATAAATTTCAATGCCATTGGGCAACCGTTCTAAAAATTCTACAGTAAACTGCACCACTTGCGTTTGATTCATAAAATGTCGTTGAATGGTAATGTTGTTCTGCTCTCTCTGATATCGAATAGATTCACCGGCGGATAGGGATTGTGAAAGCTGATCTTTGGGAACTGTTTTCCCGCTTAAAAAATAATACTGGTCCTTATCGATACCCACGACGATATCACTTTCTAATGGCATTTGATCGGGAGGATTTACAGGAGAAGGAGACGATATGGATCTGTTTGGAGGGGTAAAAACAGGCTCTCGTGCAATGGTTTTTTCTTCCTTGTGAGAAGCTAAATAATAGTCTTCTTTTTCCTCTATGAAGGGGGCTATTGAAAGCACCTTTTCAACTACGAAAAAGGAACCATAATCCAATCCTTGCACAGTAATAATATCATATTGAGAAATGGTAGGTGTGGTGGGAGAAGAAAAGAAAAAGCTCATTCCAAGGTTCTCTAAGACAAATCCGTTGCGGTACACCTCAACAATTTTTCCCGTTAGAGTTCTTGGAGAAGGTTCTTGTAATACTGATAAAGAGGTAACAACCCACTGGTTCTGGTTGGTTTGTGCAATACGAACAAATACATACTCCCCATTTTCAAGATAAGAATTTGCTGTTTCATCATGAAGAACTTTTTCACTGACAAAAAGATCCTCTGGGAATCCTTCCAGTCGTATTGTATTTTTGGTAACAGAAAGTAATTTTCCTTGCAAAGAAGTATCGTTTTCTCGAGGCAAATCAATAGCAACAATGTTGTTTTGTGAGGATATTGTTTTCACTGTGAAATGATAAGTACGAAAGGGAGTTACTTGTTGCATGATAATAAAATCAGCAAACAAGGGGTCTGTAAATACATCCGTTTTTATCGCTCCTGTTGCATAATCCACAGACAAAACAGTGGCATCAAAAGATTCAAAGGGTTGCCCCGGAAGCAAGGTGTATTGCTCAATATAGGAAGAAAACTCTCTCCAAGTTTTCCAAAGAGGAAGCTTGGCCTTTCGTATAGCTTGAAAGTACAGATCATTTCGTGCATATTGATAGATTTGTAAATACGATACGTCCGACTGCATTCCTAAAAACTTCACAAAAAGGAGTTTGTTGCGACTATCTTCATTATTGCTATATAAGAATTCCCGCTCTTCTTTTGTTTCGCAATAGTAACGTGCAAATTGCAAGTGGTCATCCATTGTTTCCATGGTATCTACTTCCATCATAAAAACAGAAGAAGGCGTTTGCATCATTTCTTTAAACTTCTCGTTCAACAAAAGAGAGTAGGTCGTATTCTGGTTGGCCACAGGTACCATAAAAAAAACAGCTACTATTAAACATATTGCCGATAAAGTCGCGACAAATCCTCGGTGCAAATAGAAAACTGTTTTTTTCGCGATTCTTTGAGAGTTTTTTAACGTTTCAGACGTTGTATAGATACAATTTCGTATTTTCCAATCCAATTCTGGCGAGAAAGAGTATTGCGCTGAAGAAGGCGAAACCGGGGTAAAAGTATGAAGAAGAGAAGAAGACTCTACAATCTGCTTACAAGAAGAACATCCTTGAATATGATTTTGTATCCATTTTGGCAAAGACTCTTGAGGATGATCTCGTAACCATTTTTCTACATGTTTACAGGTGTTCAAAATCCACCCCCTTTTTTGCAAAGTTGGACTTTTTTTGCTAGTTTTTTGCGGCTGTTGAACAAACGGCTCTTCACCGTTCCTTCCGGAATGTTGAGTGTGACGGATAAATCTGTGATGGAAAAGTCTTCAATATAGAAAAGAGTTAAAATTTTCTTTTCTTCTATGGACAACAAATTCAATGCTTTCTTTAACAACGATACGTCTTCTTCTTCAAAAAGGTTTTCATCGGTTTGAGAAGAATGTTCCATTGTATAGTTATCAAAACAATCCCCACTGCTGATAACGCGATTCTTTTTCCGAAACATAGAATTGGCCTGGTTGTGCATAATTCTATGAAGCCAAGGTCGGATGGGGTAGTCGGTATTAAAACGATCAATGGTCTGAAAAAATGTCATAAATGCTTCCGCTGCAACATCTTGTGCATCGTCAGGATTCTTTGTAACTCCATAAGCGGCTCGTAAGATTTCTTGTTCAAATTCTTTGTAGATTACAGTCATAGCTTCTGAGTCTCCTTGCTTTGCTCGTAGTACTAATTCTTTTTCTTCTTTACGGGTTAAATTCATGACACTACTTCATCAACCCTGATAAGATCAATTTCATACTTTACCTGCCTTATGTTTTCTACTCATAATAGGGTAAGGGGTGGAAAAGGTTCAAAGAAAAAAAAGAAAAAAAGAAGAACGAAACATAGGAGAACATTGGAAGCAATGAAAAGAAGTTAGAGGTGTGTCTGTTTTTGCACAAAAGGAGCCTTGTCAGCAATCAAAGAAGCCACTTTTTCAAGGAACGTTTGATCTGCGTTTGTAAATGCTGCTTTTGTGTGGCTATCAATGTCAATGACACCCAATACTTCATTGTTTCGCAAAATGGGAATTACAATTTCAGATTTCACGTACAAGCTACACGAAATATAATTGTCACAGCTTGTAACATCATCCACAATCATCGATTTTTTTGTATGGGCAGATTCTCCACAGACACCCTTAGGAAGATCAATAAGTGTATGTTCGGTGGGATGCCCTAGAAAAGTTTCTAAGCGAAGAGTGTTTCCGTCAAGTAAGTAAATTCCTACCCAATCGTATCGTGAATTTCCATTTTTTAGATCAAACACAACATCGTTTAGGGTGTATCTCCAAATCGTGTTCGCAGAAATGGTTTCGGAAATCGTTTTTAAAAGTTTCTCATATTTTGCTTTCATGATAAGTATTATACAGATATCAGGAAAAAATTCTTCCTTTCCACTTTTTTTGATACACTTCTTGGTATGAATACATGGCAAAACATTCTTTATATAGTCCTATCAAGCATCGGTTTTTTGGTTTCGATCCGTTTTTTCTTTTTTGTACTCATGGGTACCTACCAAAAAAATACGGACAAGAGAATTCTCTATTCTTCTCTTCATGATCAACTGTTCTTTAGCATTCTAATTCCTGCCAAAGAAGAAGCTTCTGTCATCACAAACACTCTCAAAAACATGCTACAGATACAATATTCAAGAAACAAACAGGAAATCATCCTCATTACAGACCAAAAAGAAACGATTGCCCACAAAAATGAATCCACTCGAAAGGTGGTGGAACGCTGGATTGAAAAAAATTGCAACCCAACCAATAGTGGCAAAGATAAAAATCAGTCTTTTTTTGAAGGGGATTCATTCCCCTCTATATACATTTTAGATGTTCCTATTACCTACGATGGTACGATTCCAGGTTCCTACAAAAATCAATTCATCCCCTCCTCCAAGGGAAGAGCCCTAAACTATGCATTGTCGGTTCATTCCTTTTCACATCCATACCATTACTGTAGTTTTTTTGACGCAGAAACACACGCAGAAGAATCCATTTTTTCGTATATCCAAGAACACACATCAAAAAAGGAGCCTCTGCCTGTTTGGCAAGGACCTGCTCTTCAAGTACGTAATTTTAAGCACCTTTCTTTGTTTTCAAAAATTGCAGCTCTAGCCCAAGCTTTCTCTCACGATTATACACTCCCTTCTCTGTTGCGTTGGATTCCTTTCTTAGGAGGAACCAATATGCACATTCCCTATTCAATGATTCAAGATCTACATGGTTTTCAAGCTACATGTGCTACCGAAGATATAGAAATGGGAATTCGAATATGGGATCAATGGAATACAATTCCAAAATTCCTTCCCATTGTATGTACTGAACAAACTCCTGCCAATTTCCGTGGTTATTTTGTTCAACGATATCGTTGGGGGAAAGGGATTATAGATGTTCTATTGCATGCCAACAAATCCTTTTTTCATACCCCAAAAGAACGCTCTTGGATGCTGTGGAAAGTGTTTCTGCTGGGTCCTATTGAGTGGTATTTATATGGAATCCTTTCTATTTTTTATCTATCCCATACACTCCAAAAAATAAGTGTTCCGATTTCTAGTTTTGATGTTTCGTATTTCTTGTTTTTGGGCACCAGTATCGTATTTATACAATCCTTGTATCTTCGCTATCGTCGTTATATGCAATACAATAAATGGTCTGTCTGCGAACTATTTCAGTTCTTTCTTCTCACTCTCTACATGGTCACTGTATTGCCATTTTTCAGTTTTCTATATGGACTGCCCTTTATATGTGGGAGTTTACTCTCTGTTTATCAAAAACTCCAAAACAAACCCTACTCTGCGAAAAGAGAATTTTGGGAAAAAACCCCACGAACGTCTGAAAAGTAATCCTCTATACTCTTAGACCTTAGGCGAACTCACAAGTTCCCAACCTTCTACAAGGACTGTTTCTTGGGTGGAATCCGTATACGTCATACGAGCTCCCAATGTTTTGAAAATAAGGTCTGCGCGTACAAGATAATGCTTGTCTCCAACGGGTTGAACAAACGTTTCGGGAAAAGCTTCTAGTGAACCCTGGTTGTTTGTAAAAGTGGCTTGTCTTCCATCTAGGGGAGAAACAAACACCCCTACTTCGGTTTGAATGGTTATCGTGTCTTCCTTTATGGTATAGCGCATAGGGAAAAGAGTTTGCAAATCTTGTAAAGAAAGCCAAATCTGCTCATCCTTTACTAGGGAGCATAATTGCCCCACAACGCACGCCTTCCCTATTCTGAATAAAGGAGTTCCGTTCATGAATTCCCATGCAGGATATACAGTTTGTATCTGAATAGGAATATGCTTTTGCACAGAATCCATTTCGAGAATGATATCAAGCGTTGTTTCTTCCTTGAAACTATCAAGACCCTCTATAGAAAACTGAACGGAAAACGAGCTCTGTTTTCCTGACAATGAATCTGTCCCCCTATTAAATCGCTTCTGATAACTAGATATTCCTGTGGGGAGGTGAACCGTAAGTGCAGAGTAGGACTTTGGGATGGACACAGAAAAATGCCCTACAGAAGAAGTTTTATTTGGGTATACCAGAAACGATAAGTGATCTGGGAACACGGTAATATCTTCTGCAGAAAGAGGGGTAGGGGGAGAGGGTGGAAGATCTTTGGGACAAACCATAAGCTGTCCTGTTTTTTCATCGTACACAGTCCAACGGTCTGGATAATGAGAAAAGCATCCAATGGACGTGTAATCGGCTGGAGGAAAGAAAACAGAATGCGTCATTTGATCCGAAACGGTATATAAAGAGGAACGTTGGCGATCTAGCAAAGAACGCTCCTTTTCATCATAAAGAACACTGCTCAAATGAGAGGTATTCCCTATAAAAGCAAGCGACTCAAAAGATAGGAAACCCGCCGTATCGTAAACAAAGATTCCTTTGCTGTGAGGATCCAATATGTAAGCTTGATCTGCATCGTCCAGGTCAAACTGTTCAAACGACAAAGGAATTTGGATTGTAACTTCACCCGATTGCAACCGACAACGATCTAAAACTTTTCCTTCAAAATCAAACCAAAACAAAGTGGATTGGTACTGATCTAAAATACAAAATCCATTCGCATTCACAGCCAACTGATCAGGAAACAACGAAAAATCGATGTGCAGCTTCTCAGAAACAAGTGTTTGCTTTTTACCCTCTTGTGTAATCTGGAATTGCCGGAACCAGTACTCTCTGGTTTCCTGATTTAAAAACAAGATAGAATAAGTATCTTGGAACCAATAGGTATCATATATGGAATCAACCGTAGGATGGCTGGAACCTGTAGAAAGAGTTTTCATCTCTCCTGTTTCCGTATGTAGCAATCGTATTTTTTGGTCGCTATAGGGAAATCCTTGTTCGATGGAAAGATAGGGAGAGTTTGGAATGGGATGAAGAGATCGAACATGAGAAATAAATTGGGGATCCTTTTCTGCCTCTTGCGCTTCTGATTCCAGATATCTATATATAGAGGCCGGAGATAAGTCTCGATCCAAAGAAAACAACCCGCTTTGCAAAGCAAGTGTTCTCTGTGACTGGTACGAATATCCCAAAGCAAGGATTTGGTTGCCAAACATGGACACTTGATCAATCCAATCAAAACCAAGTTGTAAATCCTTCTCTTCTTTTTGAAGAAGAAGCTCTTTTGATACATCAAAAACATACAACTTGGTAGGATTCCGAAGAGAGCCAATGAGGCAAGTTGTTGCATCTAGCATATAGAGTCGATAACAGTAGGACACAGGCAATTCGCGTTCTTGCAGATGCGAACCATCCAGGTGAAGAGTAACTAAATAGCCCCAATAAGAACAGGCATAAATGGTATCTTCAACCACTTCAAAACTGTATAAATAGCTTGGTATGTAATAGGTTGATAGCAGGTCTCCAGTGACAATATCAAACAAAAGAAATCCTTGATAAATATCCAGCACATACAACGTGTTTCCCACCACTTCAACATCCACAATGGTGGAGTAGTGTTCAATAGGTTCTAGAAAAGCTTCAGTAGACATTTTTTGAATCGATGTATGTAGCTGCGATGAACTTCGATCAAAGATGTATATAGTGGTATCCAGTACAAGGAAGATAAAGTCTTTATGAATACGGAAAAACATAGAGTTGACAGTATGACTGTACGAAAGAAAAGACGGCATTTGCTGGTATAAAAAGGAAGGGTATTCAAATATGCATTCATACGATTGTTCTTGTATATGGTATATGCCTGTTGGGGTACTTATATATAGATCCTCTTCATACACATCAAAACATGTTATCATCGACACAGGATACTGGGTTCGTCCTAGAAAAGAGGGGGGGTTCTTGTTTTCTTGTTGGTATTGTTTGGGGTGTAAGACAATCGATGGGTTTTCATGGTGCATGCGTAGCGATGATGAAATTCGCAATGCTTGAGAAGGAGAGTACACAGTCGCCGTTAATTCAGGAAGATGCATCAACAAATCAATACTTACCATCGTTGTTCCATCCATAATTTGAGGCAAGTATGTAAGAGTTTTGACACTCCCGTTGACAACAATTTCTTCCTCGCCCGGTACAAATTGCAACTCAGACTGTTCCATGTGAATAGAAACCATTCTTGTGGCGGAGTTCCAGGAAATAGATCCGCCCAATGCTTCTACTACATCTCGTAGAGGAAAATAAGACTGTCCGCTCACCAACTGATAGGGTTGTTGTAAAGTGATTCGTGTTCCATTTGCTACGGCCCTTTTATCATGAAGGTGCATTTCTATTGAACGTGCCTCGTTCCACTCCAAGGGAACCTCCACAGTATCTCCTTCAATATCTCCCATCATGGGGTGTAAAAGAATACGGTCAAGACCTTTTTGGTCAACAACGAGCACAAAACTTCCATCGTCATTGCAGGAGATCGATTTTCCGTTCCACACCACGGTTGCTTCCGGAGGTTGAACCGTTCCATAGAGTTCCATACAAGAGGTGAAATCGTAGATATCATCAACCACCAAAGAAGGTTTTGTCAAGGCTACTGGTTTCTTGTCTACAAGGTATACAATTTGCATGGCGTTATCGCTTTTATCTTCATCTTGAATACAGTCTATTGTAACATTTTCGGTGTGTTGCCCCACTTCTTTATTGATGATGAAGAGAGATACATCGCGAATCTCTCTGGGGAGCAGTTGTCGGAACTCAACGTATGCCTCTCCCACATGAATGGTGCCGAAATTAATGGTTGTCTGAGATGTATTCACAATGGTGGCTACAATCTCAACATCTTCATCAACAATAGGCACAAGAGGATTTGCAGAGACTGATTGGAGGGCAACATTGGGAAAATCATTACGAACAGCACGAAGAAGGTCCAAGAAAAAATGAAGTGATTCGGGTTGGTCTTTAAAATCAATTTGTGAAAGAAATCCGGAATAGAACCATCGGTTTCTGTTTCGTAACAAGGCAGCATAGCCTTTATCGTCTATGGCAATCAATTCGGTAGAATCTTCGCGACGAATTTGATGCCAATTTCTTCCTTTTGGTAAAACGGTATATCGGTTTTGAATTTGATATGCTGAAGAGAAGGTCTCGTGTTCTCCTTTCAATACAATTTCAGTGTCGGATACGGAGGTTCGATACAATTGAAAGTATTCCTCGGGATCAATCCCAAAAAAAGATTGTATCGATTGTAAATTCACTCCATTGTTAGATTGACCCAGACACAGCATCCCTAGGACTACCCCTCCATGCTCTGTGAATCGCTCCAAGGCCGCCTGGCAAGATTGAAGAGGATTGGTAGGGGAAAAATTATTGGTATACAAGACCACAACATCGTAACCAAGAGATTCAAAAGACAAAGAACCATCTGCATAAAACTGGAAAGGTACCTGCGTAATTTCGATGGCTTCATTTTGTTCTGCAAAGTACGCATTCAACATCGATAAATCAAGAGCACTCTTGACATAGTCGCTATTGACACCAGACTCATCGGTAAGAACACCCACACGAAGTAAGGGTTGATCGGTGCATTGAACATCCCATTGGTAGGTATTGTCCACTTCATTGGATTCGTTTTGTAGGTTCTGTGTCTCTAAGAGAAATGCCTTATGCCCCACATTGCTGGAGTCTATGGTGTAATAAAATAGTTTTTCAGAGAGAACAGGAATTGAGGTGAATGATTTTCTGTGTATTTCTTTAGTATCTTCTTTGCATACAATATCGCATTCTGTAACAGGGTAAATTCCGTCATTTCGAATAACGGCATACTGAGAACGGGTTTCTCCTAACCGCATGACAGATTGAACAGCAGAAGGTTGGATGACAACATCATGGTTGTATCGACCATGAAAAACAATACGTTGTTCTTTTTGATCGGGCGTAATAAATCGAAGAGCATACGTTTTTTTATCAAAATCATCAAATTTCTGTTGGTGCATTCCATTGCTGCATTCAATGGATTCCGCTTCTTCTACAAAAGGAGTACTCATATTTGTATAATCGGCTATTACAACTCGCAACCTCTCTTCATTGGATTGGACTCGAACTTCTTGTCCATCGTCAATGGAAAACAAAGGCCAATTTCGATAGTCCTGTGGTTGCGATTCAATAGGTTGAATTGCGGGAACGCTTGAATCCGATTTTCGATCGAAATCGGGGTACTCAATGGTGGGATCTCCTTGCAAAGTAAATCCAAAATAGGTCTTCACATTGGCCCCATTCATTCCCCACATTAACTGTTCGTCAGCATAGTATGTCATGGCTTTCAGAGCCCAATCGCCCAAGGCACCTTCACCTTCTGAAAAACCTTTCATGAAATACTCCAAGATTGCATCCATATAATGAATGGCCTTCAGCTGAGCAATTCCATTTTGATAGGACAAAGACCACCCAGCATAATTCACTCGAGCGCCGCCCACATAAGCAATCCCTGCACCTTTAGACAGGACAACTGCCTCGGAAAAACTTGTGGGATAGGCATAGTCGGTGTTGTTTTTAAAGGGAGCGCTTGCCAAACGATTGTCCCACGCTCCATTGCCACAGGCTTCACTTAACACAATGGGTAAGGAGGATTTTTGAGGAACGGATAAAATATCTTTGGCATTTGCATATCCTGGTTCTAGGGCAAGTCCTTCTCCAGATCCATGTCCAAACGCCCATAAAAAACCTCTTTTCCCTTCGTTTAACACACGCATAAATTCATCTTTATGGAACTTATTTTCGGTGCGATATAGTTTTTCTACTTGAAGAGAAGAAAAATAGCCTAGATTAACGCTTCGTGCGGTTGCCAATTCTCCTAAAAAGTGTTCTCCAAAAGGAGCACCAGCCATTATGGTAGCCTTTGAAGTCCAGGAAGAATCCTTGTTCAAAAGCATAGAATAGAGTTTTTGTTTTTCAACAACAGCGGCAGCTTCTTTCTTGTCTCGAACAGGAAGTCTTCCAACAGCAATTTCCATAGGTATTTCAATGCCATCTCCATGAGGGGATGCATAATAAATATCGGTGGGTACCCATTGATCGTAACTGTTTCTACGGTCGGGAGAAAGCATATAGTAAGAGGGGGGGACACAGGTAGCATCGCCTAGAATGGTGAGGTAACCAATGCCTTCGTCTTCTAGGGTTTCTTTCAGATAGGATCGGATTTTAAAAGCAAGTTTGTAGTCGTAAGAAGAAACTCTGCTTCGAATCGATTCCGATACTTCCAAAAAACCCGACACAGAAGGGTAACTAGGCGCTTCTAGAGGAGGGTAACTTTGTATGCTAGACAAAAGTACAATTTTTGATGAATATCCTCGTTCTTCTTGAATTTCCTGTAGCTCTTGGGCTTCTTTTTGAAACTCGTCAGGAGCGAGTATGATTGCCTTTTTTGACGATTCCTTGGAAGTAGTATACACGCTGGAGGTAATTCCCATCTCAAATGTATATTTTTCTACTAAATACAAATCTCCTTTGCATAGAAAAACAGGAAAACAAGTAATACGTGCATAGCGATCTGAAGAATGACCCGAAATAATGAACTGAATGTTATCTTTGGGAAATACGGTTTGAATCTCTTGGGCTGTTACCACATGCCGTTCTGGCGAAGACACTCGTGAACCAGTATCGTATCCAAAAGGCTCTCCGTTATAAGGGGAAGCAAGCTCATGAATGGGCACAGGTTTTTGGGCAACCTCTAAGGGAATATTTAACAAAGGCATTTTTTGAACCTTCATAGAAACTGTTTTAATATAGGACACAGTCTCGTTGGAACGCAGAGGTATTTGGAAGGTATCCATAGGGACAATGGGTTGTTCTGGTTGATAGAAGGAAGGTAGGGATCCTAAAGAAATTCGATTGCCTTGCTGAGAAGGCTCCACCGCAAGAAGTTCTGAAGAATACACTCGATGAAACGTTTTTGTTCGCAGTCGATTTGTGCTTTGTATATGCACCTGGGATGTAGAAGGTAGTATGTCATAGAATACGGACGGGTCTACTTGTGCATTTGCAAAAGAAAAAGGATACAAACACAGCAATGAAACCAATACAAGAATAATAAACGATTGTACACGTTTCATGAGAGCCTCCAAATATAGGAAAAGGTACTTCTATTATAGGGGTTACAATCCGGAAATGGTAACAGAATGGGTACTTCTTTTGATTCTTCCTTTTCTATATGTTGTATATAGGGTGGGCTCAATGGTTACATTGTCGTCATTTTTCTGAAACAAGACGCCATCTCTTCGATATCGTTGTCCTTCCTTGTTTTGATAAATGTACCACGATTCATTTGGTTGCGCTTCTAGCGTAATACCTTCAAAAGAAAGAAAGTACACGTCTTCTTTGGCATAAATCTCACAAGGAAACAATTGTTCCATAAGGGCAATATCAATCCAACAGAACTGTTGTTTTTCTTGAATAACACAGGGTACTTTTGACCAACAGCACCCTTTCCAAGTATGGGTAAAAATAGACTGGTCAAAAAGTGTAACAAACATTTCTTTCTGCTTCATGTGTATGGGAAAAACTTTCTCGAATCCATCAACAATGACTTTTATTTCCAGGTTTTTTTCTTGGGTAGGAGTGATTGTCAAAGCAAGAATCTGGGATTGTTTTTGTTGGATCTCTCCGATTTGAATTTCTTTGTTATTGGTTTCTATTTGCAGATTTTTAAAGGGTTTTTTCACGTATACCCCTATATGTTCAGTACTCTTCATGCCCGGGTAAAAGTCGTACAATAGGGCATTGGATGAAAAGTAAATGTCATCGTCGGAATGTATCGTTTCGGTAGCATCGTCAAACGTACTCATAGCAACAATACCAGCCAAAGAATCATGGTACAGAATATGTGATGCCGATATATCCAAAGACTGTACAGTGGAAGCCCCAACGGATGTGGCTGGAATCCAGCTCAAAACTTCTCGATCATTGCATTTTATAATGCTATTGGAGAGCACATCATATATATAATAGAATTCCCCGTCAACGACAAGGTTGTCCACTTTTAGAAAACGAGTATGCGCAGATAAATCTACTATTTTCGTGAAGCCCTCTTCTAATGTTGAAGAATACATCGCTTTCCCTACAGGGTCTAGAAAGTACACTACGTCATCTACCATGGTTAGGTTGGAGATAGAAAGTGGAACATCCCTTTTGTCCTGGGGTATACAATATTGTCGGTTTTCAAGATCATGGGAGGAAATATCAAACCAAAGGAGTGAATTCTTAAAGGCATCATGAATTACCAAATAATCGTCAGAAAATGCGTACGAAGACACCGAAAAATCTCCCGTGCCAACATTCACTTTGTAAGGGCCTTTGTGCTTCGGCTTATCTTCACTAAAATCAGTCACATCCAACAATAAATACAAGATCATTTCCTCCCCTTCAAAATCAATATCAAGATTCAGTGCTGAATAGGAATTGTCTTTCCAAGCATACCCAAACGATTGAGAAAACATAGGATTCTTTGAGGTTTTCAGGGTGTGACGGGTGATTTTGTCTTCCTGTGTATAAAACACCGTATCTTGGTTCCCTGGTGAATCTTGCGCACAAACCAGTCGATTGCAATCTGCTATGATTCTTACATTTGTAGGGTTTGGGATCCAATTTCGAATCCGTTTGCAATCCGTAATATCGTCCTCAATGACAGAGTCAATCTTGGCCTTTTTAAAATCAACTTGAACGATTTCGGTTGTGAAATCCAACACCCCTCCCGTAGAATCCATAGCAATTCCATAATGAGAAGGTCCACTGGCAATATAACATAAAGCTCCACGAAAGCGCGAAAAGGAAGATATTGCTTCCCATTCTTCCATATCTATAGAATCTTGTGATACAACTTCTTCAAATGAAAGAGAAATCCATTCTTCTTCATCGTATAAATCATACAACGCTAGTGTAGTATCGTTTTCAAAAGCTACTTTCCCATTTTCGTAGAGATTGTGAAGTTCACAAGTGTGCAAGGTTTTTTCAGACACATTGTACACCATTAAGTCACCAAACAATGTAGTAATCACAAGATAGGGGTCTGAAAAGGCCATAGAAGTTCCATACAGAATACCCAGTGTATAAAGATATTCTTGGGTATGAACATTGTATACCATGATGCCATTACGTGCGCATAAAATGTACAACAAATCATCGTGAATGAGCATTTCTTCGATGCGGTAATAATGGTCTTTTGCCACGACCAACAAATCGGTTTCTTCTTGCGAAAGAAAAAGAGAGCATTCATGGGTATCACGGTGCATCCGATAAACACCCTGATGGTTTGGAATTATAAAGTAATCTTCGTGAACAGCAAAGAAAAACTTTTCAGGATCATAGGATAAAAATTGGCTATTGAATTCTTCCGGATAAGACATAAAAGACACTTCTTCTCCGTTGTTATAATGATGAATTCCAAACTTTGTGGCTACGAAAAGACCCTCTTCATTTTCTTGACAGGATAAAACATAAGAAGGTAGATTGGCTTTGGAAGTAAATATTTCTTGGGTTGTGGCAGACGGCGTCGATTGCATTACAACGACATCGCTTTTCGATAGAGAGGGTTGCAAACGGTACGCTTTTAGTGTAATGACTTGGGTTGAACCCTCCCATTGAATATCAGCGCTAAAACAATCGGCGATACATCGCAAAGGGACCATAGTTCGTCCCTTGATAATAAGGGGGGGTGTATCCATAGAAATGACTTCTTCTACTCCATCGATGGTGCGTACAACACTTTTACTCCCAATTTGAAGAGATATGGATCGATCCATATAAGAAATGTCAATGGTTTGTGTTTTTGAATCCCATTGAATAGCAGCATCAAAACAATCCGCAATGGTAGAAATGGGTACTAGTGTGCGACCTGCTAGGATGATAGGGGGAGAGTCAATGGTTTTGGATTCTCCTTGAGACATAATGTGATGATCGCCAATATGAAAATACACTTCGTTTTGTTCAAACCACTGGATGGGTATCTCAAGAGGCTCTCCTTGAACATCATCAAATTCCAGATGGCATCGTAGATACTCTGGTGCATCTATGGAATGGATCCATAGTTGAAACTCTCCATTCCCATCAACGGGGTATGATTGATCTCCGATTCGGAATATTGAACCAGGATATGCAGTACCTGAAATCTCACAATGATTTTCAAATCCAAAGAGAGTTTTTCCAGGCTTCCAATGATCCAAGGTTATTTGTAAATCCTCTTTGGACGGATTGGGTTTCTGAGCAACATATCGCAGCGAATATTGATCAAGTTGTGTTTCTTGTTGATCTCCAGACCACAACGATATCGCAAAGGAACAAGTACCCATTTGTGGACTATACAGAGAAACCTCATGCGTTTTTCTTTCATGACCCTGGAAAACACCCAACGAGATTTTTTCGTTTTGCTCTACTTGTAACCAGATTTCAGAGGTGGGCAAGCTACCCTGATTGGACACTTCCACATTCCACATAGTGGTTTCATAAGCAGCCAACAAAGAATCTGTATCTTTTTTCTCTACAAGAGTGATTCTTCCATTCTGAACAGGGTCAAACAAAGATTGAATCAAATCATGAAACAAACGAAAAGTATCCGATGTATCTGTAAAATATCTGTTGTACAAAAGACCTGTGAAGAAAAAGATATGGGTATCCCGCTGTATGAGGGATAGTCCTTTTTGAGAACTTGTACCAATGATTTTACAAGAATCTAGTAAATGTGAGCTAGACCAGTTTTGTACCCGCAATTCTTCATCTTTTGGAACCAGCACATACTGGTTTTCAATCTTGTAGGAATTTGTTTCGCTGTGCAGAAGAGAATCTGGTATTTCAAAATCGGTTATAGTCTCCTCTGCAAGATCTTGTGAAACCAATACATCGGGTCGTATGCCAAAAAAAGTCTGCAAGGATGTATATTTCATATTCACTTGTTCATTGCCAGGAATTGCAGAATGAATTCCCAGTATTTTTCCTCCATTTTGAGCAAACTGCTCCAGATCTTGAAGCATTTGAGAAAAGGTGCCGGTTACCCAAAAAGTATCAAACAAAACCAGTGCGTCGAAACCAAGAAGATCATAACTTACACGTCCTTTTGCATCTTTCCCATATTCAACAACCTGCAATTCAATGAGCTGGCCCTCTTGTGCAAACTGCTGGTTTAACTCCTCTATAGAAAAAAGAGCCTCTGCAAATATGGGATAATATGCTTTTGAGCTGAGAATACCGACCCTACAAATGGGTTCATCAACTACTCTGCAAACGGTTGTTCGTTCATTGTCGTTTGTATAGGTTTCTCCTACTACATCGCGGATATTGGTCTGTATTGTATACTCCCCTATCGATGGAAAAGTGTATTGGAAATAGATAGATTCTGTAGAGTCTCGGTTGATGATAGGGAAAACTTTATGTAGGGAGTCTCCTGCAGTAGTCGACAGGTCCATTTTTGCATTGAGAATAGGATGAATCCCCTCGTTCACAACTTCTATATAATGCGCTCTTTGCTCATGTTCTCGAAGAAGAGTGAAATCATACGATTTTTGCAAAGAGAGATCGTATTCATAGCGTCCATCAAAAACAGCTCTTTTCTCTTTGTAATCATTTGTGGAAAACCGAATAGTAGCAACCTTTTTTTGCAAATAATCCAAGGTGGTTTCAATCGTTTGATTTTGAGTTTGAGAAAGCTCTCCTGTTAAAAGAATTTCATTTTCATCTTGTTCCAATGTTGCATACAGATATTGGAGTGTGGGGGAATCGGTTTGGATTTTGCACACCGCCTTTTGGTCAATGGAAAGGATAGTCCCGTATATAGAATCGTACAATCCTTCGGTAATATCAATGTCTGGCACCGTATACGAGGCCGATTTTTCAGGCAAAGGAATAGACAATGTTGGATCCCCTAACAATGTAAACCCAAAGAGTGTTTTAATGTGAGCAGGATGCAACCAACGCGATGACGAATAATCGTTAACATAGTACTGCTCCAGCGCTTTTAATGCCCAGTCTCCTAAATGATGGTCGGGATACTGATGAGTGGATCGAAAGAAATTTTCCACAATACCATCCATAAACCCAACGTAGGTAACTTTTTGGATACATTTCTCGTCGGTTATGTTATAGGAAGCATAATTCACTCGGGCTCCTCCAACATAAGCAATACCTGCGCCCAGTGAAGTTAAAACAGCTTCGGAAAAACTTTTTGAGTAGTCTTTTTCTGTAGGCGTCGTAAATCTTGTATCCCAAGCTCCATTTCCGCAAGCTTCACTAACAATAATGGGAAGTTGTTTTTGGGGAGAAAGAGTCTCCAAATCGGTGCCTTTTACGGCGTCTTTTTCAAGCATAAAAGCAGTCCCGGATCCATGTCCCATAGTCCACAAAAAAGTCTGGGGTTCGTTTTCTAGTGTTTGTAAAAAAACGTCCTTAGTAAACAATTGCGAGGTTTGAAAATTCTTTTGAATCGAAAATCCATTAAAAATATCCTCATTAATAACGCGACATTGTGCCAATTCTCCAAAATAATCCCCTCGAAAAGGATCCCCGCTAAACAATGCTACGCTGTTTTTCCATGTTTCTGGTTGTTGGACTCCTTCACGGTATCGTTTAATTTTATCGATTTGGGATTGTGCCTCTGCCTTATTTTGCACGGGCAGACGACCTACGCTGATCTCAAAGGTAAGTTCTTCTTTGTAAAAGGGAGAAGCGTAATAGATATCTGTAGGTATCCATTGATCGATATCGTCCAACATATCGGGAGAAAACTCATAATACGACGGAGGAACATACGTAGCATCTCCGAGTATAGTAACATAGTCTACTTCATCCTTTTCCAATTTTTCTCGTAACATGGAACGAATACGACCGGCGAGTTGTAGATCGTATGTTTCTACGCTTTTGCGATACTCCTCGGGCGCATCCGCAAAACCAAGGCTTATGGATGGATTTTCTGCAACAGGGTAAGCTTGTACTTCAGAAATACACACAATGGTCGTATCAAAACCATCGTCTTTGTGCATTTGGGCTAAATCTTTCGCTTCTTGCAAAAGCTCATCGGGGGTTACAATGACGGAAGAATTGGTCTTTTCGTCAGGTCTTGCTTCTTCATCGGTGGATTGCAAGCCAATATCAAAACGGATCTTTGTGATACAATATACAGATCCTTGATAGATATATACAGGATTGATATGTAAAACAAGAAATCTTCCCTGAGAAGAATTTTCGATGGTATGCTTAACATTCATGGTAGGATACACATTTTGATAATCAAAAACAGAGACTCCTTTTCGTATCCCTTCCTCTGC
Organism: Caldisericia bacterium; assembly: GCA_028700655.1. Lineage (GTDB taxonomy): Bacteria > Caldisericota > Caldisericia > UBA6126 > UBA6126 > JAGLCW01. The sequence continues at coordinate 36,898 of JAQVSG010000001.1, read as the reverse complement.
AGAGATTTCTTGGAGGCTTTTTGCAACAACCGAATCTTCTTCTATTGCCGTATCTTTCAAGAAATCTGTGAAATCGAACAATCTCTTTACGGGAGGAGCACATAGAATAGTATCTTGCGGTAGAGATACTTTCGTTGCTTCCACATATTGTGTCCGAATATAACAGGGTCTTTTGTTATAGTCGATTTCCACTTTTTTTGTGAAAATAGGCAGCAGTGGCTTGCCTGGATCACAAGTATAGGAACAATTTGGCAACTGAAAGACCAAGCCGTCCTTCTGGTCTATTATTTGCAGATCATTGTGTATGGGTAGGGTAAGAGATAGTTTTGAACAAGTGGGTAAATTGCTTTCAAGAGGGTTGGGCAATTGCAAAAAAGTAGTTGGTTTCGTGGTTGCCTCAACATGAGAATATGCAACCGATGAAATGCAAATCATAAAAGACAACAAAAAACGTACAACAATTCGTATTTGTTTCATTTACTCCCCCTAAACAAAAAATTGAATACAAGATATCATATTGATATTTTATGATTCTGCAATAAATCGCACCACTTCTAGTATTTCTTTTTTTGTTCGTATACCAACCACACCACCACTAGGTATAACGGCAACAGGATGTAGAAATCCTTCTGGTATCAGCAAATACTGAACCTTCGTATCCGGAGATTGCTGATGAAGAGACTCAATAATTCCGATGGTATGAGAATCGACCCAGTAATACAACGCTCCCTTTGTGTCACACCCAAGGATTCCCCCACCCTCCCAATGGGGTTCAATAAGAGACATTGTTGCAAAGGAATAGGGTTCCGTTGATTTGTAACGAATCTGTTGCAATTGAAACGTTACCCCTTCGGAGAGAAATTTTTTGGAGGGAACCATTAGTTTCGCCTCTATACCATGAGAAAATGTCGCTTCCTCTTGAGAAGGATCAAAAATAGAGAGAATGCGTGCTACTTTGTTTACATACATTCCAATGTGAATAGAGGGTTGAATTGGAATATCATGAAACCCTTTTATAAGGGTATCCGGAATATCTTCTATGGGGAATTCTTCAATCTCTGAGAGTTGTCGATTTTGGTCGGTTTTAATGTGCATCTGGAGTCGAAATACCGGCCCCGGTAATACCGAAAAAAACGGATCTACCTGCAACAACCGATCGGGATTGTAAAAAATGTAAGCCACATCAAAAGAACCCCGAAAATCTCCCTCCATGCTGTAGTACAAAATTCTTTTTTGGGCTGTATCCATCACATATACCATTCCCTCCTCGGTGATTTGGAATGTGAAGCCAACAAGAGCTGGTATTTGAGATATTTCGGGTCGCCGTAACTCTGGCAGAAGAATTTCACCGATGATGACTCCGGTGGAAGAAACTTGAACCAAGCGCGGTCCGTATCCATCTGCAATCCAAATGGTATCATCTTTCATGGCTTGAATCTGTGTTGGTAAAGCCCCAGAAGATATCCCATTGCAAGCACTAGGATCGTACCCCTTCAAACCAATACCATTTTTCTCTATTCCCCATAATAATGTAAAATTGGGATCTTGTTGAGAACAATCGATTTTCGTTATACGATCTCGTGAAGGTACAGCTCCAATCATTTCAACAAAAGAAGGTTTCGGAAGTTGTTGGGAGGTTGTTTCAGGTTTTTTTAGTGGAGAAGTATGGGAAACTTGAGAAAAAGGTGACATAGAGGAATAGGCAAAAAAAACACAGCCCAGAAAGAAAATCAGAAGACATTCTTTTATATAGCTTTTCTTACTTGTATCCACAGTTGCCTTTGGAGATAAACACATAGGATCCTTTGTTCATTTCTCGTTTACAGAAAGCCTTACAATATCCCATTTATACACAGACCGAAACTCGGAGAGTGAGGTTTCGACTACTTTTTGTAAGGTATTGGTATTATAATGGTAGTTTGTAAACCATGCACTATGAATCATAAAGGTGGTTGGAATAGACACTCCCTTTTTGGAAATCACACCAAAATGAACCACCATCCCATCTCTTTTCAATACCATTACATCGCCAGGTTGAATTGTGGGAAATGAACGCGTCCCTCTATAATCACCGCTGGCTATAATGGGTGCTGATCGCCAATTCCATTGCAGACCGGCATACAAGCAACACTGTTGCAAAAGACCAGAACAGTCTACGCCTGTCCAATACGATGGGTTTTCATTTCCTCTGGAAGGATCCCATATGGACTCTCCTTCATCAAGATTCACAGGATGCATTTTTCCTTGATGATGAATCATTTCTTGAAAATGGTTGGGGACTCGATCAAAAACAGAATTATTCTTGTTCAACTTCCAAGCTATGCTCTGTAAGGATTCTTTTCCACCCCACGTATAGGGAGCTCCAAAAGTGACAAGATCGGGGATATAAAACATTTCAGCGGGATATTTTCTTTGATTCCCTACAATAGGCGATAGGTAATCTTCAATGTAAATGCGCCTTTGCCAAGGGATGGCAAATTCTTTAAACATAGTCGCATACTCTTTGAAAGCCACATAAGGATCTTGATACCGAAAATAAGTGGCACTTTTTGCATGTATACGAAGTACGATGGGTTGATGAATGTTTGACTGGATTTGTATGGTTGAAGGATAAGAAGTGATTACAAAATCCTCTTCGTTGTCCAGAATTTCTATGCGAAAATTGGGATCGTCACATTCTAAAACAATGGCTGTATTTGAAAACGCATAGAGTGTGTAAGAGGAAGGACTGTTTGCAATCCATCCTGGTTGCTTCCATTGGCTATTTTCAAGAGCTTTTAAAGGAATAAAGGAATATCCAAAGGCGAAGAATAATGAACTAAATAGCAAACAGGCAACGAAAAAACGTTTCACTACGATCGCCTGGTTATCTCGTTCCACTGCTCCTCGGATATGGGGGAGGGTTCTTTTGTCAAAGGACTGGCTCCTTTTGTATTTTTAGGAAAAGCAATTACATCACGCAAAGAAGAGCTCTCTGTTAAAATCATAGCAATACGATCCACTCCAAGAGCAAAGCCTGCTTCAGGGGGAGCACCAGAAGCTAATGCGTGGAGAAGATAATCAAATTGTTCCTCAATCTGGTCAGAAGGAACTCCAATGATTTCAAAGATTCGACGTTGTAAATCCGGATCCACAATTCGTGATCCTCCGGATCCCAATTCAAAACCATTTAAAACCAAATCAGACGAACAGCTTTCAATGCGAAGAGGGTGTGTATCAATATATTGGTTAAATTGCTCCATGTTTGGCAGAGTAAAGGGATGTTGCGCTGAATCAAGACGGTTTTCTTCATCGTTCCACAAAAACAATGGAAATTGATGGATCCATGCAAAACACAATTGGTTTTTCCGTTCTGGTTCTGCCTTCAAAATTGATTTTCCTACTACATTTCTTGCTCTACCCAGGGATTCACACACATCCTTTTCTGTACCCAACGCAAAAAGAATAGCATCTCCCTCTACGGTTTGTAACTTTTCAGCAATTCTCTCTTTGTCGGATTCTGTTAGGAAATTGAGACCTATTCCATCGAGCTTATGTTTTACATAATAAAAGGATACCTGCGGGTTTTCTATCTCTTTTAAAAAAGCATCCGATTCTTTTCTAGAAAGATCCATATATTTTTTCTCAATACGTATAGCTGCTATTGATTTTTCTTCCTCATAAGCAGTGTAAAATGTTTTGTAATCAGGGTTTTTGAATTCGTTCTGGAAAATTACAATGGGTACGTCGAAGCGGAGATCTGGTTTGTCGGTTCCATATTTTTGATACGCCTCCGTATAGGTCATTTTTGAAAATGGAGTTTGAATATCTCGGTGCAAACAGTTTTTGACAATCTGTTTCATCAGACCCTCTAGAATGGTGTACAGTTGTTCTTCGTCCGAAAATGCCATTTCCAAATCAATTTGCGTAAACTCTGGTTGTCGATCCAATCGAAAGTCTTCATCTCGAAAGCACCGACATATTTGGAAATACCGATCAATGCCTCCTACCATAAGCATTTCTTTGTACAACTGGGGCGATTGTGTAAGTGCATAAAATTTCCCTGGATTCATGCGCGAGGGAACTAAAAAATCGCGAGCTCCTTCGGGTGTACTTTTCCCAAGATAAGGTGTTTCCACTTCCATAAAGTGGTGGTCTGAAAAATAATTTCTTGATGTTTGAAGCAATGTATGGCGCAATTGCATATTAGAATACATTTTTGGATGTCGCAGATCAAAGTATCGATATTTCATGCGTAGGTTTTCGTCTACTTCCATGGACTTTCGGACTTCAAAGGGAGAGTGTTGGCAACAATTCAAAATGGTGGCTGCATCCACATGCACTTCAAGCATGCCCGTTTTCATGGCAGGATTTACTTCCTTTGGATTTCGACTAGAGACAGTGCCATGAATTTGAATAACATCTTCGTTGTGGAGTTCGTGTGCTTTCTGGAGAAGATGGGACGAAAAGACCAATTGTACAACACCGGTGTGATCGCGCAAAAGAACAAAGGTGACCCCACCCACTTCTCTCGTTCGATCTACCCAGCCCGACAAGGTAATGGGTTTATCAAACCATTCCTCCGTAATCAATCCACAATATTCATCTCTATACTTCATTTTGATCCCCTTTTAAGAAAAAAGATGGAATGGCAGAAATTTCCAATTCTTTATTTTCTCGCGTTGTAAGATTACGGATACTCACGATCCCAGTCTTTTCTTCTTCTTCTCCAATCACTAAAAGGTACTTGGCATTTCTCTTTTCTGCTGTTTCAAATACTTTCTTCATGCCTTTCCCCTCCAAATCTACCAGAACATTCATATTATTTTGACGTAGATCCTGCGCAATTTGAAGACTAAGAGTAGCAGTGTTCCCTCCAAAATTCGCAATATACAGCATCGGGTCTATGGTTCGAAGAGGCAGTTCTGTTCGTTTCGTTTCCAGCAACATTGTGATTCTTTCCAAACCCATTGCAAAGCCAATAGCCGGTGTTGGAGGACCGTCCAGTTCTTTTTCGATCAATCCATCATACCGGCCTCCACCTAGAACGGTTCCTTGTGCACCCAAGTCTTGCGAGATAAACTCAAACACGGTTTGGGTATAATAATCCAATCCACGTACCAATTCATAGTCCACAAAATAGGGAATCTTCAAGACATCTAAACAACCCAATACACCTTGAAAATGTTCCTTACAAACGTCACACAAATAGGGATGAATTTTGGGAGCATCCGCAACACACTGTTTGCAGGAAGGATTCTTACAATCTAAAATGCGAAGGGGATTGGTTTTTAGTCGGTTTTGACAATCCTCACACAATGTACTTTCAAAAGAAAGGAAATATCGTACCAGAGCTTCCCGATACTCTTTTCTACACGCATCACAACCCAAAGTGTTAATGTGCAGCGTAAGAGAAGAAAAATGGAGTTTCTTTAGCATTGTATGGGCCAATGAAATGATCTCAGCATCGGCGGTAGGAGATTGGCTACCAAAACACTCCACGCCAAACTGTGAAAACTCTCGATATCGTCCTTTTTGAGGCTTCTCATATCGAAACAGTCGTTGAAAATAAAACAACTTTACTGGTTTCGGCCATACTGTCATTTTGGATTCAATATAGGCTCTGCAAATTCCAGCGGTTCCTTCAGGAATCAATACCAAATCTCGCCCCGCCTTATCCACCAGGGTATACATCTCTTTTGTTACAATATCGGATGCATCTCCAACAGAATGGATAAACAATCCGGCTTCCTCAAGAATGGGAGTTGTAATTTCACCATATCCAAAGGAATAAGCTGTCGTTCTAACAACATCAATGACAACTTCTCGAAGAATCCATTCTTGCGGTAATATATCACGCGTACCTTTAACTCGTTTGTATTTCATAGAAACATTTTACTTGATCACCAAGGGGTTGCAACTTTGAGATAGATTTACCTTGCATTAGAAAAAGGATTGATTTTTATCGTTGATTCTTTTTATAATATAGGCACTGTAAACAGATCGACGTATGAGATTTACAAAAGAGGTAGTATGAAAAAGAAAGCGGTTGTTATTACGCACATTCCAGCACCCTATCAGGTAGCGTTTGCAAAATCAATTCACCAACATTTGGATGTTGAATTTTGGTTTATGCAATCGATTGCCGATTCAACAAGACCCGCCTACTGGGAACAAGAACTTCCGGATTACTGTAAAATCTTGCGTACCTATTTGAAAAAAGGCCAATTCTTTTATTGTCCCGACATCAACCATCATATGAACCGTTTTCAACCCGACTATCTAGTGCTGCATGGTAGATGGAACAATCTTTCATGGTACCCTGCGTACAAATGGGCTGTAAACCACAAAAAAAAGGTTCTCATGGGACCTTTTGAAATGCCCACTGCGCAAAATGGTTTTAAAGAAATGATTCGAAGGATTCTGTATAGAAAAATTGATGGGATTCTATGTTCTGGCTATAAAACTTTGGACTACTACCGTTTCAAGTCCAAAAGAGTATTTCTTTTTGGGTATGCCGCTGATATCCAACGAGAATTAGAGCACCCTGTACGCAATCCATTAGAAACGGTTACTTTTTTACATAGCGGTAGTATGAATCCACGATTTCGCGTACATGATATCGTAGATGCAATCGAAAATGCCTACTCCCGTGTTCCTACTATTCGACTAGTCCTTTCTGGCAATGGTCCTGACAGACCCTCCTTAGAAAATCGAATTCGATCATCAGCGGTTCTATCTTCCATCACCCAATGGATCGATGTAGATAGTTGGCAAGGAGTGCAAGATGTGTACCTTCATGCCGATGTTCTCATCAGCTACCCTTCGTATGCTGGATGGGGATTAACTATACCCGAAGCTATGGCATCAGGCATGGGGATCATCTCCGGCATCAATGTAACCTCGGCTAGAGAGTTTATCATTCCGGATCACAACGGTTTCTTTGTGGATACAAAACAGGAATTGCACGATGCAATCCTTCGATATGCCAAGAACCCTTCGCTCGTAAATGAGCATGGCCGCATGAATAAAAAAATTGCCAAGCAGGAGGGAGCGGAAGAAAAAGCTCTCCGATTGTTCAAAATTCTTAAAGAGCTTCCCTAGGAAAACAGGCTGTGAGTCAGTGCCTCTGCGATCATGGAGGTGGGGAAAGAAGATTGCGAAGACGTTTGTCGAATTGCTTCTTCGGGTGACAATGGCACATGGATGAACAATCCTTGTATTTGGTGTAAATGGCACAGATGCAAGGTCCAGTAATAGGAATAATTACAAACATACAGTCCTGCATGAAACGAAAGGGCTGCCGGAATGTGTAGTGTGTGCAAATCGGTTACAATTTTCTCCACATCCATGTGGGTTCGATACGCTGAAGGTCCCTGTTGCAGAATGGGCACCAAAGAGGGTTGGTTGCCTTCATTGTCGGGGATACGGGCATGTATTTCATTTAATGCATAGCATTCAACATGAACATTTGGTATTCCTGCGGCAACTCCAAAACCAATAATGCGATCTGGTTTTGTTTCTAGAAAAGCGGACAATAGTTCTTTTTGGCAACCAAATGTAACCGGTAGAATACAAAGACTGCAGTGGTTCTGATTGGATTGAATTTTCGTAGCAATTTCTGCAGCAGGGTTCACTTGAAGATTTCCAAACGGTGCAAACGAATACACTAACGTATTAGACATTCATATAATCCAAAATTTGTTGGTTTGTTTCTACTTTTGAAGCCTTTGATCCTTTCTCGTAAAAGGTTTTGTACCATTGGATTGTTTTTTCAATTGCTTCGTTCAGTGTCCAGGTAGGTTTCCAATGCAGTTTTGCAATGGCTTTGTGAACATCAAGTTGGAGTATACTGGTCTCGTGTAGAGAGTCATCTTGTTGTACATCGTAGGTATTAGTTGGCCATACTTGAATGCATTTTTTTACCACGTCTTCCACAGTTGCAATATCTGTCTCTAAAGGACCTAAATTCCAGCCTTCGCTAAAGGAAGCTGGATCCTCTGCCAAACATTTTCCTACCAGTAAATATCCGGATAAGGGCTCCAATACATGTTGCCAAGGACGAACAGACAAAGGATTGCGTAGTGTTACCGCTTGCGATACCGAGAATGCCTTTGCAATATCTGGTAGCAAACGGTCCTTGCCCCAATCGCCCCCTCCAATTACATTGCCAGCCCTAACAGTAGCGATTCCTATGGGCGACTTTTGAAAAAAGGACTTTTGGTACGACGATACGGCCATTTCCATACAGCCTTTGCTCGCACTATATGGATCATGTCCACCCATGGGATCGTTTTCTCGATACCCCATCACCTGGTTTTGATTTTCATAGCATTTGTCACTTGTAACCATCACTACAGATTCCAGTGGAAACGCAGGTTGCGTTTTCATGAGTTGCCGTATACACTCCATGATATAAATGCTGCCCATAACATTGGTTTCAAAAGTTTCTATAGGGTTTTTGTAGGAGTCTCTTACAATCGGTTGTGCAGCAAGATGAAAAAGGACCTGCGGCTGAAAAGATTGGATTGCCTTTTGTAATGTGTCAAAATCACGAACATCCCCTCGAATATCTTGAAGCTGCGTTGGCAACTGCAAAACTTCAAAAAGAGAAGGTTTGGTGGGAATATCGATGGAATATCCCATAACGTCTGCTCCCATTGTCACTAGCCATTGGCATAACCAGCTTCCCTTGAACCCAGTATGCCCAGTTACAAAAACTCTCTTTCCATGATAAAAAGTAGACAATTTGTGTTTATCTTGCATGGAACACCTCTTGATAATACTGGTGGTACCATTGATATGTTTGATGCAATCCTTCTTCTAAGGACACTTTGGCAGACCACTTAAGGTGTTTTTTTGCCTTGGAAGTATTGCTTACCATATACATAACTTCCTTATCATAATAAGGTCTTACGTCAAATCGAAACAAAGATGGATCTACTTTTTCTTTTTGTACAAGAATAGAGGCTACATCCAGCAAACGGGTTCCCACGCCCGTTCCAAAATTGAATACAGAACCAGAAGACTGTGTAGAATTTTTTAGACAGTGGAGCCCTTCAATGACATCGTCAATATAAATATAATCTCGGATTTGTTCACCCGGAGTTAAGTCTAGAGGAACTTCGGTATAGGTTGCTTCAATCATAGATGGTATAACATTTTTTGGCTTATCTGCTGGGCCATACACCGTAAAAAAACGGGCCATATGAAGTGGAACGTTTAACTGTTGGGCATACACCACGCTAAGAGTTGTAGTGGCTGCCTTCATGGCACCATACATATGAACAGGTTGCAAAGCCATGGTTTCAGTGAGAGGTTTGCAACCATGATCACCATATTCATGAGAACTCCCTGCGATCACAAGCTTTTTTGCTTTGTATCTAGCACAAAAGGATATCATGTTTAGGGTGAATGCAATTCCACCATCCACAAGAGTATTCTCATCTTCAGCAGCAGACAACGTGCTTGGTGCTGCCAAGTGGTACACGCAATCAAAGATAGGAATCTCTTCTCCAGTTGTAGTCGTTTCTAGCGTTCCTTTTCGCAAAGAATCCAAATCAAGGTATTGTAGGTTCTGCTCCGCTGTATTTCTCCAGTTATCTTCATGCGATCCTTGCCGTTGCGCCACGTAAACGTTTGCTGTTTCCTGAAAAGATCGTGTTAAATGAGAACCAATAAACCCAGATGATCCTGTAATCAAAATGTTTTCATGTTTCATGAAGGAAATCCTTGTCTCTCCTTTACCAATTCTTCCAAGCAGCATGACCGGTTTCCCATTCTTGTTCTAACAGCTGCTTGTCTCGAAGAGTATCCATGCACTGCCAATACCCCTTGTGAGGGAAAACCATCAACTGTTGTTCGTGTACCAATTTCTCCAGAGGATCTCGTTCCCAGATGGTTTTATCACCCTGAATAGTCTCAAAAACGGAAGGTTCCAATACAAAGTATCCTCCATTAATCCAGGCACTTTCTTCTACAGGTTTTTCTTGAAATGTTTGCACAAGTCCAGAAGGATCGCTTTGTAACAAGCCAAATCGGCTAGGTTTTTGCACCGAAGTCATGGTAGCTTTTTTCCCGTGCTGCTTGTGAAACGCAACCAATTGTTGTATGTTTACGTCTGCTAAACCATCGCAATAGGTTAGCATAAACGTTTCGTTCCCAATATAGCTTTGGATTCTTTTGATACGCCCTCCCGTGTAGGTATCCAGACCGGTGTCTACAAGGGTTATATTCCACGATTCAGCAAAGGTTTCATGAACATCCATCGAGCCGTTTCCAAGATGGTAAGTAACATTGGAATGATGCAAAAAGTATTGATGAAAGAACTCTTTAATCTTGTTCCCTTTGTACCCAAGACATACCACAAAATCAATATGTCCAAATCCAGCATAATTCTTCATGATATGCCAGATAATGGGCATCCCTCCAATCTCAATTAGAGGTTTCGGTTTGTTCTCCGTTTCTTCGCTTAAACGTGTACCATAACCACCTGCCAGAAGAACTACTTTCATGATTCATCTCCCAATTTGTTTTCTCCCATTGAAGAAGAAACTTTTTTCTCTCAGCACCTGCCGAGAAACCTCCCATTTTCCCCGTACTCGTAATCACTCTATGGCAAGGAATGAGGATGGGCAAAGGGTTTTTCCTCATGCAGTTTCCAATAAATCGGGCCCCATTTTCAATATGTACCATACGGGCTAAATCCAGATAAGATACCACATGACCATAGGGTACAATGGACACAAAACGGGTTACTTTTTGTTCAATAGGAGTTCCAAAGATTCGCAAGGGAAGCTTAAAATAGCATCGAGTCCCTTGAAAATATTCTTTAATCTGCCTGCATGCCTCCAACAAAAGAGGATAATTTCGTAGTTGATCGAAATCATCTTCTGGAATGGATTCTTTTAAAAACAAGGGTAAAAAAAGATCTTCTTTCTTTTGATCAACAAAAGAAATAGAAACGATTTCCTCTAGTGTCGCTTGTATTAAAAGATCCCCTACGGGGGTACTTAAAGAAGCGGAGTTAATTTTCAAACTTAGAGAATCCCTTGTCGGTCATCCGAACCAGAGCTCTACTGTCTTGATTGCTACTAAGAAGTTCAATATAGCCTAAATCATATAAAAATCGCAAGTGAAAACGAAGCGTTTCCTCATCTAACGACAAAGACTCCATAAGCTCTTTTCCACTTACAATATGAAGAGGATGCTCTTTATAAACATCCTTCAAAAATACCATCAAATCGGACCGTGTATCTGTCCTGGGGTCCATAATGAACCTTTAGGCTTTTTGCACCTTATTCGCTTTTAAACACTTAGTACACACTTTCATTGACTTTACGCTGCCGTTAGGAAGCTTGACCTTAATGCATTGTAAATTAGGCAATGAGCGTCTTTTCGTTCGACGATTGGAGTGAGATACATTGTTCCCAACCAAAGGCCCTTTTCCACAAACATCACATTTTTTTGACATATAGTAACCTCATCTTATTGTATTCGTTTGAAATCATAGTAATTATATGAACGGAAGGCAATCCGTCAAATCATTCTTTCCCCCCTTCAAATTCACAGACTTTATCTACTTTGTAATCTTGTTGTCATATCTCATTACAAACCAAAGGGTTTATCGTAGTATAACATTGCATAAAATTCATGGTTCCTACACAACCAATTGAATTACTAGTCTGTTTCAAGTTGGTGGTTTACGATTCAATCTCCCTCCCTCAATGATAAGAGTTTCATAATTGGATAGACGTAAATAGGTTCCACTAGGGATGATCCATTGTGAATTTGCCAGGATAATCTCAGCTTTTTCTACGATCACAGTTAGTTTGAAAGTCTCGAAAAAGAGAAACATACTGCATACGATAGAATTCCAATGCTGTTTGATGAGAGTATGTATTTTTTTGGTTTTACCTTTGATATTTAGATACTTATAATAAAACTGTGCGTAGATTGCGACAAAGAACTAAAAATACAAGGAATATGTATGGTTAATAGTATTGTGTTATTTTTTCGAAATTTCTATCAGATGTTTGTAGATATGAGCTTTTATATGGTCATTGGACTTCTTTTGGTGGGTGTTATTCACCAAGTTCTTTCCGACGAGTGGATTCCTAAACACTTGGGGAAAAAAGGTTTTGGCTCTATACTCAAAGCTTCCCTGTTTGGGGTACCTTTGCCCATTTGTTCTTGTGGAGTCATCCCGTTTGCTGTTTTTTTGAAAAAAAGCGGGGCTTCTTTGGGAGCTATTGTTTCTTTCTTGATCTCCACACCTCAAACAGGAGTTGATAGCATGATTGCCACATATGGTATGATGGGGCCAGTATTTGCAATTTTTCGTCCCTTGGCTGCCTTTGTGTCGGGGATTGTTGGAGGAGGTTTGGTGGAAGCAGCATCCAATGCATGGAATTTACAGGTTCCTACGTCTGTAACTCCGGTGAAATGCAGTCATTGTCACCCCCCTGCCGAAGTTTCTGAAGTTTGTGACCACCACGAAAAGAAGTTAGACCAGGAAACAAAAGCCCCTAAAAAAACTCCGGTCCAATTCTTACAAAATGTTGTTTCCTATGCTTTTCATGAAATGGTCCGAGACATCGCTCTTTCTTTTTTGATTGGGGTATCGATGGCAGCTTTGATTACTACCTTAATACCAGCAGATTTTTTTGCCGGTACAATGGCAGGAGAAGGAATCATTTCTAGTGTATTAATGATTGTGATTGGTCTTCCCATGTACATATGCTCCACGTCTTCCATTCCCATTGCAGTCTCTCTTATTATCTCGGGTATCAGCCCTGGTGCTGCTTTCATATTTCTGTTTGTAGGACCCGCCACCAATGTGGCTACTATTTCCACCCTTCAAAAGTCGCTGGGGAAAAAAGTAATCGCTCTTTATTTGGGAGTTCTGATTGTAATGTCTATTGTGTTGGGATTTATTTTGGATTGGATTTTTACTAGCATGAAGATAGATATTGGTGACTTTTTACTTACCAAACATTCCCACATCATCCAATCTCCTATTCACATTGCGATTGCGATCTTTTTTATGGGAGTGCTGGTATGGAATCTATGGAAAAGATTCTCTCACCGATAAGCTTGTTCGATGGCATCGAACATAAAGGTGAACTTTTTTTCCCATGAAGCTTCTTTGGCAATAGAAATTCTCTTTTCCGGTAGCATAGGATCCTTTTCCTGTAAGGCTTGTTTTACTTTTTCTATGCCTTCTTCGTGGGAATGGTAGGTATACACTACATCTTTGTATTGATCCAATTGATGAATGGGTATTGTTACACATGGTTTCCCCATCGCACAATACTCAAAAAATTTGAGCGGGCTAATATGGAGCGTAAGGTTATTTTGCAAAAAAGGAATCAGGCAAACATCAAAGGAACCAATCCAAGAAGGAACGTCTTCTGTTTGAATAGCTCCTGGCAATAAGATGCGAGGATGATTGGAAAAAGAAGAAGCAAAAGCGGGGGAGCAGGGTCCTGCAAGTACAAAAGAACAGTGTGGTAAAGCATCGGCAAGACGGAGTATAAAGGTAACATCAAACCAGTCTTTTAAAGCTCCAATATAGCCGACAATAGGACGAGGAATCTTCTGCAAAGCCTCTGGGGTGTGTTGATTCCAAGATTGATATAGTGGATAATCCACTCCGTTAGGAATCAGTTTTGCAACCTTGCCAAAAGACTGAAGCTTTCGTTGCAATGCTTCAGTGGTAGCAAAAACAACATCGGAAGAAGCAACCAACTGTTTTTCGAGCGCATTCACAAAGGCGGGGGAGCGAAGCCCTGGATAGGCAGAATGGTCATCCACACAATCATACACAGTCAAAACATCGGGATATTGAGAAGAGAGCTCTGGATAATCAACTAGATAAAACCACAAAATATCGGGTATAAATTGATGTTCCAGCAATAATTGTTTCACATACAGAAAAATTTTCTTTTGATTCAATTTGTGAATCCATTGACATCGCAAACCCAAAGGAAAAATAGTGGGTAGAGATGCAACCATGAGAGTTGAAGAGATGGACGAAATGGTGGGGGGAGATTGTTTTTCCCCATGAACAAAAATGGAAAGATAGGTGCTAGGTGGTTCAATATAAAGAACTCGATTGGATTCACTCAGAAACTTGGCGATTCGTTGCTTGCGGGTTGGCAACTCATGGTAGCGCATAGTCGAAAGAAAGACAATGGTCTTATTGCGGATCATCCACTTCCCCCAACCGAATACCAAGCGCTACAAAGAAGAAAAATACGACGGACAAAGGCACAATTTCCCACAAATTCTCTGTATACATATTTAAGAAAAGAGCAATGGCACCACAAACAATCCCCGCTATGATACTTTTGTCTTTTTTGGATGCATATCGAAAGCTTTGTAGTAACAATCGTAATACAAAGAGTAGGATCAAGAAAAACCCTATGAAGCCAAGAACACCATAATTGGATAGAATTTGAAGGTAATAGTTATCAGAATACAAACCACCGTACTCTTGGAAACGATATGCCACAGCCCCTCCATAACTACCAGGTCCTTGCCCAAGGAACGGTTTTTGTTGCACCAAATCAAGCGCCAGAGACCATCGATATGTGCGTCCACCTTCAGAACTTTTCTGTTGATATTGCTCTGAAAAAAGAGTAGAAAATCTTTGTTGGATAGGAGGAACAAAAAGGAGAATACAAAGCATAGCAATGAAAACATAGATGACATACCTACCCTTTTTCATCAACATAAAAAACACGCATAGAGCAGGGATAAAGGCAAGCCATGAAGCTCGTGTTAACGTACTAATCAAACCACCAATAAGAAGCAAAAAAAGGCCCCAAAAGAGAATTTTGTGAGAACGTTTGGTTGAAGATTGAAACACAAATCCTAGAGCAATGGGTGCAATCATTATGCAATAGGCAGAAAACGCATTGGGGCTTCCCAGAAAAGAAAATGCCCTGGAGAGTCCAAATTCCAAATCTTTATCAACCCATGTAGGTGGAGAGGCAACGCCAACAAAATATTGAACTATTCCGTAGATTGCACAAATGACGCCCCCTAGAACAACAGCAAACAACAGAGCACGAATTTGTGTCTTTTTCAAAGATGCATTCATGACCAAGAAGAAAAAGAGAAAGCTCTGGAGAACAGATCGCAACGCTTCAATGGATTGAGAAAGGGTAACGGCATCACTATAATAAGCAGATAAAAGACCAATGAAAGCAAAAAATAAAATAGGGTATACTACAATGGTAAAACGAAGAAACGTTTGGTTATTTCGAATTCTTTCTAACAACACAAAGAAAAAGATTACCAGAAAGAGTACTTCATCCCATAATCCAAAGATTCCTCCGACGCCTATACTTTTGACATAATAGTCGACCAAAACAAAAAAAGGAAGAATGAACAATCCAATGGTGGGTCGAAAATACAGAAAAAATAGAAACAGACCCAAAAGAACGATAAGAAGAATTTGCCATCCCCCTGCCAAAAAACCAATCGCTCCAGCGATGACGCCTCCAAGGATATAGGGCAATTCTTGGAAAGAAGGGGTTGGTTTTGGTTCCATATTAGGATCGATTGTGTGAGAAGATGTAATCATTGTGCAATCTCTTTGATCCATTGCCATAGTTTACTCTCTTGTAAAAGAATGCTTGGTTTGATACGAATATAGGAAAGGGTAAAGAAAAAAATCACAGAGGAAAACAAGACCAAAAGTGTGGTTCTGGAAAATCCTTCCCCAAAGAATAATGTAAAAAGGGTCCATAAGACTGTAAAAGAAAACAGAAAAGAACAAATACAGCTAACACCATTTTCTTCTAGATCTCGGTGAAGAACACCCAAGCAATGGGCAACCATAGAATTATTGGTTGTTTTTTGAATTCTTTGAACGATTCGTTCCAAGCTTTTGAAAATGCATCTCCGACTCAATTCAATACAGTAGCTTTTTCGAAACAAGGGAGTTACACAACACTGCCCTGTTTGCATCCATTGTACTATTGAACTGTGTTGACAAAACACCTTGGTTGTATGAAAAAAAGCATTTCCGTAATATTTGGTTTTAGACGCTACCCAATATTGAGACCACACATGAACAAATTGAAATACAAAACTCTCGTGAAGAAGTTTGGTTTTATTCATCCAACGGGGTTTCCTTGTGAATTGGATCCTCTTCCATGGCTGGATCTTTCCATTCCGTTTCTATCAATTGTTGCAATACTTCTTCTTTGGGAAGAATAACTGAGGTACTGGAAACCCAGTCTAATGATCCTGGAAAGGGTACAACATGAAGGTTTTCATCAGGGTTGATTTTATGAAACAACAAGGCAATCCGTAAAAGCTCTGACGAATCAATATTTGTATCTGTATGCTTTACAACAATATTGATGATACTATTTAAAGTAATTAAATTGCCGGTCTGGATCACTTTTTTTGCCAATTCCTTGACAAAATTTAGCTGCCTAGATGTTCGTCCATATTGTTTTCCTTGATAATCAAGAACAAAATCTCCTTGCGGATCCCACCTGAATCGACAATACTGAAGAGCCTTATCTCCATCCAGTTTCTGTTCTCCCATTTTCAAATTGATTACCGTCTCAGGATCAGAAGGATCGATATAGTACATGTCTTTTTCCACAGTGTACACAATCCCTCCCAAGGCATCAACAACTTCTTTGAAAGCTTCAAAATCAACTTTAACATATAGTTTTACAGGGATTTTCAACAAGTTTTCCACAGTTTTCAAAGTTAAAGAAATTCCCCCATCTGAAAAGTAGTTCGGGTTTAGCGTAGAATTAACTTTGTCATAGCAATCATGCCCTGGGATTTCAACCCACAAATCTCGAGGAATGGACATAATGCGGACTGCTTTATTCTTCAAATCCAAATTCGCCACAATCAAACTATCTGCTCTGGCTCCCAGATTTAAATGTTCCCTTTCATCACATCCAATAACAAGAACATTCATTCTGCCAGACCAATCAATTGCATACTCACTTCGAATTTGCTTTCCTTCTTCGGTTTCAGTGTCCAATTCGTGCCAAATTCGGAAGATAAAAAACCCTGCTGTAGAAACGATTGACAGAATTAAAAATAACAAAATCCATACAATAACATTGCGTTTCTTTTTTGGTTTACTTTCAGTGCTTTTCATGATCGCCCCATCACTTCTTTAACATCACGTTTGTCAAATACATATATAAAAACACCATACACAATACACCCTACCGCCACAAGAAAAAACACTTGGAGCATTTGGTGTAACTTTGAACTCATTGTAAGAAAATGCTGCAAGTACATATTCACAATATACAAACTAGCCATCATAAGAAGAGAGCCAATTGTACAAATGAAACCTGTTTTTTTAAGGGGAGATACAATTAGATAACTTGGATACCGCTTTGCAATAATAATCCACAAAACAACCGTGTTAAACACTCCTGATATTGCTGAGCCCAATGCCAACCCTATATGACCCATGGGGCCAACCAAAGCAAGATCAACAACGACCAAAACAGCAATCGTAACTACAGCAACCCAAACAGGAGTAATAGTATCTTTGCATGAATACAGGATTTTTACAAGAATGGCTGTGAGGGACCATGGAATTAATGCAACGCAATACATCTGTAGAGCGGGGGAAGTGATAAGAGTGTCTTTGACTGTAAATTCTCCCGATTCAAACAACAACCGGACAACGGGGACGCTAGTTGCTACCAATCCAAGGGTAGCAGGCAACATAATTAACAGAACGAATTTAATGGCCCATTGTACATTTTCCTGCACATTGCAGTGTTCCTTTTTTTCTACATGCTCTGCTAAATTTGGAAACACAACGCTGGAAACGGCCAGTGCAAAAATCCCAATGGGGAATTGTGACACTTTAAATGCGGTATGAAGAGATGCTAAGTATCCTTGCGCAAGTTGAGAACCAATCATATTGTTAACCAACGGAGCAAGGTAGTTAATACCTGAGCCAATCAAGACAGGCAGAATCAATATATACAATTCTTTCATAGCAGGATGATATAGAATGGGCTTAAATCGATACCCTAAATGGTGTTTTTCAACCCAAATATATTGAATAAGGAACTGACCTGCTGCTCCTACAACCAATGCAATTGCAACAGCATTAATACCCCATTGGCGAGAAAAGACCAATGTGATTACGACAATGGTGGCATTGAAAATAATGCCCCCCAATGTGGGAATTCCAAATATTTTTATAGAATTTAAAATCCCGGATGATAGTGCTGCTAAACCTAAGAATAAAATAGAAGGAAGGGCAATACGAAAGATACTAATTCCATAGTACAATCTTTCCGGATCAAATCGTGGAGCTTGTAGTTTTACCATAAAAGGAGCAATGCCGTACAACAACACTAAAAAAACAACCATCACTAAAACAAATTGATTGATGGTAACGGTAATAATCAATCGTAAATCGGCAATTTTCTTTTTAGCGACTAACTGGGAAAACAAGGGAATAAAAACAGCCGAGACAATCCCCGACACCAGCATATTAGAAAGAGTAATGGGTACATAGGAACCAACAGCATAGGCATCGGTTTGAGCAGAAAGACCAAAACGATTTGTGATCGCTGTTTCACGAGCCAGACCCAATATTCTACTACATAAAGCTCCAAAAGTCACAATTCCAGCGTTTCTGAATAACGACCTTATATTCATTATGGAGCTGTATCTCCTGTTTGGTTGGAAGAAGTGCTTTTCTGTGTTTCGGTTGGTTCCGATACACTTTCTTCTTGGGGTGTCTGTTGCAGTTTTTTAGCCTCTTCCAGGGGAATCGATTGAATGGACAATACATGGATAGTATATTTTGTTAGATTGGATTCAATGAATCCTGTAGCTCCCGCTTTAAACGATTGACTACCGTACTTTATTTCAGGGCTTCCTTTTGGCACGAAGCACAAAAAAGAAAATGTAGCATCCATCATTTTTGGTTGTGCTCGGGGTACCAACATTCCCTGAGGAGTGGTTACATATACCTGGGTGGGGCCGACTTCTGGATCTGTAATCACCATGCCAAAATTGGTTCCATCTGGCATTTGGATAGGCAATCCCTTTTGAATAGTGTCGGCAATTTCAGGACCCAAGTTGGTAGCTCGAACTTTCACAATATAAGAATCCTTTTCTTCCACAGAGATTCTCCTTTGGGTAAAGAAGCGTACACTCATGAATAAAAGGACTACAAGCAAGATAATAACAAGCAAATCAATGATATTGATCCACCCAAATAGTTTTCCTTTTTCATCAATAATCGTCATGTTCTTCCTCCACTCTGACAATTGAAGCGCCTAATGATTGTAGTTTTTTTTCAAAGCATTGGTATCCACGGTCAACATGGTTCACCTTGTGAACATACGATGTTCCTTCTGCTGCGAGTGAGGCTAGTATTAAAGCGGCTCCACCACGCAAATCAGGGCATTCTACTTCCGCTCCATACAATTGATCAACACCCGTTACCGTAGCCAATTTGTTATCTGTCATAATGATAGCGCCCATTTTCCGAAGCTCTGGAACTACATTGAAACGATTTTCATAAATGGTCTCTTTGATGACACTCGTTCCATGAGCATAACAAGCCATTGCAAGCACGAGGGATTGCAAATCGGTCGGAAAACCTGGAAATGGCATAGTACGAATGGAGAATGCTTTTGGCCTACCACTCATTGTAACGGTTAATGTAGATTGTCCCTTTATATCTATTTGTACTCCCGTATCACGCATTTTAAAAAGCAATGCACTCATATCCTGAATGCTACATTTTTCAATGTGAACTTCTCCGTTGGTTATGGCCCCTGCAACCATAAAAGTACCCGTTTCTATTCGATCGGGCATAATATGGTAATCAATGGGTTGTAGAGTAGAATTCCCAATAATCTGTAATGTTTTAGAACCCAATCCTGTAATTCTGGCCCCAGCTTTGTTTAAAAAATAAACCAAGTCTACAATTTCAGGTTCTTGAGCAGCGTTTTCGATAATCGTTATGCCCTCAGCACCAGTTGCTGCTAAAATCAAGTTTTCTGTAGCACCCACAGAAGAATAATCCATATAAATGTGAGTCCCTTTTAACTGAGGAGTTTTAAAGAATTTTCGATTGCCAATATTCTCAATAGTAGTGTTCATTTTTTCAATATTTTGGAAATGAATATCCATAGGTCTGGATCCTATTCTGCACCCCCCCAAAATGGGTAGCATTACTTCTCGATTCCTTGCCAATAATGCCCCAAGAAGAGTTTGTGATCCTCGAATGGTGTTCACACCCTTAATGGTTGTTAAATCAGATTGGATTTCTCCAGACGCATCAAATACGTAACAGTCTTCAGACTGTTGATCAATCTTCACACCCATATCTTCCATTGCCTGGATAAGAATTCTTACATCTCCCATATCGGGAATATTGGATATCTCTACAGGGCCTTTGATCAAAAGTGTAGCTGTAATAATGGGTAAAGCGGCATTTTTGGATCCGGAAACTTGAACGCGGCCTTTTAATGGTTTTTTCCCTTGGATGACAAATTGACTCATTGAGTAAATTCTCCAAGACAAGAATGCGCAGGTTCAAACCCAAAATATTGTCGAACTTGGTTTTGGATTCTTTGAGAGGCCTGCCCATCTCCAAAAGGATTTTCGGAAGTCACCATGGCCTGATAATAAGAGGTTTGGTGAATCAAAGAATGAAGCTCTTTGTATACATTGTTATATTGGGTTCCCACAAGCTTTACCACGCCACAGCGAATACCTTCGGGACGTTCGGTTACACTTCTCGTTAATAAGACAGGCTTTCCGAATGTAGGAGCCTCCTCTTGTACTCCTCCAGAATCTGACAAAATAAGGTATGCGTTTTTCATTTCCGCAACAAAGTGGATATAATCCATGGGTTCCACAAGATTTACATTCGCAAGATCTCCTAAGCAGGAAAATACAGACTCTCTTACGACAGGATTTTTATGAACAGGAAAAATGACCCGAACGTCGGAGTTTTGCAATACAATGTCTCGTAGAGCATTGCATACACTTTCAATGGGTTGTCCCCAGGATTCTCTTCTATGCAATGTTACAAGAATTCGTTTTTCATTGGCAGCACTCTGTTCGAGTAGTGAAGGATGGGTATTTTGGATATGAGATACCACCCATAGTAAGCTATCCACTACAGTATTACCTGTCACATATAACAGAGAACTTTGGACAGAACTCTGCACAATATTTTCTTTCGCTTGTTTTGTAGGACAAAAATGAAGACTAGTTATCTGGTCACATAATGTTCTATTCATTTCTTCAGGAAACGGGTTTTGCATATCGTAGGATCGCAAACCTGCTTCAACATGAGCGATGGGAATATGGTGATAAAAAGCCGACAGGGAGGCCGCAAAAGTGGTTGTCGTGTCGCCATGAACAAAAATCATATCGGGATTTTCTTGTAGAATAACTTGAGACAGTTTATCGATAACGCCTGTTGTAATTGATTCTAGAGTTTGGCGTTCTTTCATTAAATTAAAATCGTAGTCTTCTTGAATAGAAAATAACTCTAAAACCTGATCTAACATTTCACGATGTTGAGCGGTAATGATCACTTTGGTTTGAAAAGAAGAATCGTTTCTAAACGTTTGTACTAAAGGTGCCATTTTAATCGCTTCTGGTCTTGTGCCAAATATAATTAATAGAGTTGGTTTTTTCATAAATCCCTCATGGTATAGAATTCTCTATAAGTATAACAATAAAATTGGGATCAGACACAACAAAGCTGTAATCGCATAAAACACCAAAGCTATCCTACGCTGTCCCCACCCTTTTTTCCGATGCAGTTGGTAATGGATATTTTCTAAATCCGCCTCGTATATCTTTTTCCCTTTTCGCGATCGAGTGATGATGGAAAAAAATACGTCGAATATGGGAATTCCAAACCCGACAAGAGCAATTAATAAAACTACTCCCGATGTAGCCTTAAGACCCGCCCAAATAGAAATCGCTCCTATCATGTACCCCAAGAAATGCGCGCCACAATCTCCCAAAAAAATACTCGCTGGATAAAAGTTGTACCGTAAAAATGCAAAACAACAACCAGCCAAGGCTATAGCAAAAAAAGAGGGAATGACAAACCCGCTTAAAACAGCGACAACAAACATAGCCAAAAATGCGATACCAGCAATGCCTGTTGCAAGACCGTCTAGACCATCAATCAAATTCATTGCGTTCATAAAAGCAACGCTCCAGAAAATACTAAAAATCACTCCCCAAAAACCAATATCAAAATAATTTCCCGTCGATGGGTTTGAAATATATCGTATTTGAACCCCAAAAAATATGGGTATGGTTGCAGCTATACACTGTGCAATCAATTTAATGCCAGGTTTCAAATCGTAGATATCATCCAAAGCCATAACAACAACAATAAATAGGGATCCTAAAAAAATCCCAGCAATCTGCTGATTTATCTCTAGAGTAATAAAAACAGCTGTCCAAAAAGAGACAAACAATGCAATTCCACCGGTTAAAGGGGTAATTTTCGTATGAAGCTTTTCTCGACAATTCCCTTGTTTATCTTTTTCTTTAATAGAGGGGTTGTCAACGATTCTCAAACGCAGTCCGATCGTTCTAAAATGAGGTACCAGAAGTAGTGTTAAAAGAGTGGCCATGGAAAACAACAAGAAACAATCTACGAGTACATTTCTCATTGGGGATCCATGCCTGTTGAATGAAGTATGGAACGAATTTTAACACCTATTAACGAAGCAAAAACTCCTTTGCAAATATCAAGGAGTAGGAAAGGCAATACCGTATATTTAAAAACATCAACCCAAGACAATGGATTGTGTATAACCCACACAGAATGAAAATAAAATCCAATCCCTCCTATACAATAAATCCAGAAAAGACCAATTCCTATAGAAATCAGGACAGGATACAGTTGATTTTTTTTGGTTTCTAAGTACCAACCAATACTAAAAGTAGCTGCAAGAAATCCAATCAAGAATCCTCCTGTGGGACCAAACAATACCATAATCCCAGCTTTTCCTTGCGAAAAAACGGGAATTCCTAATAGACCAAGGAGAATCCATACAGCTACAGAAATAGTTCCCCATTTTTTCCCCAATAAAATACCCGCCAGAAACACAAAAAATACTTGTAAGGTATGGGGAATTGGCCCAAGAGGAAGATATATCATAGACCCTACCGATAATAGGGCAACAAAAAGTGCTGTAAATACTATTTGTCGTACAGACATCAAATTAAAAAGGCAATGAAGCTATCGTTCGAAATTTTTGAAAACGCTTTTCCAGTAATTCCTTTGTACTGAGTTCGGTTACTAGAGAAAGTGTTTTTTGAACAGCCTGATCCATTGAATGAATGGCTTCCATTGGGTTTCGGTGTGCTCCTCCTAAGGGTTCTGGAATAACCTGATCAATGAAATGTACTTGATGTAGATCCGATGCAGTTAGTTGCAGTTGTTCTGCAGCTCCGCTCGCTTTGGAGGCATCTCGCCATAAAATAGAAGCACATCCCTCTGGTGAAATCACAGAATAAATGCTATATTGCATCATGCAAATACTATCTCCAATACCGATCCCAAGTGCCCCTCCAGATCCTCCCTCGCCAATGACTAAACAAACAATGGGAGTTTGAATCGTAAACATTTCTTTCAAATTTGTAGCAATGGCGGCAGATTGACCCATTTCTTCGGCTTGTATTCCTGGATATGCTCCTTGGGTATCGATTAAAGTAAGAATGGGCGCTTTCATTTTTTCGGCTAAATGCATTAAACGCAACGCCTTATGGTAACCTTCTGGACTGGCCATTCCAAAACGATTTCGGATTTTTTCTTTGGTAGAAGAACCACGATTGTGACCAATAATCATCAGGTTTTTTCCGTGATACGTTCCGATGGCTCCCATAATGGAAGGATCATCGCGAAACAACCGGTCCCCATGAAGTTCTATATAATCGGGAATAAGACTTGCAATAACATCCGGTGTTTTTGGTCTATCTGGATGTCTTGCAATCTGAACAATATCCCACCTTGATAAAGATTGGTAGATTTTTTCAATGGTTTTTTTCTTTTCGATTTGTAAGGTATGCAATAATTCTTCTTTATGTGGTTGTTCTGTATCTTCTTGAAGGGATTGAATTTTTTTTTCAATCGCTTCAATGGGAGCTTCAAAAGAGCATTGGAAAGTGGCAGATTTCTTCATTTCTTTCGACCTCTGGAATAGTAAAGAAGAAAATTGGATATCCATTGTTTTATATGCTTTCGCTTGACAATACTATCAATTTGTCCATGTTCCAACAAGAACTCAGAAGTTTGAAATCCGCTGGGTAATTTTTGCTTTGTGGTTTGTTCAATGACCCTTGGACCTGCAAATCCTATCAAAGCACCAGGTTCGGCAATAATGATGTCCCCTAAGAAAGCAAAACTAGCACTTACACCACCCGTAGTTGGGTGGGTTAATAGGGAAATATAGAGTCCGCCTTCTTTTTGGAATCTTCCAATTACAGCGGAAGTTCTAGCCATTTGCATAAGAGAATACATACCTTCTTGCATTCTTGCCCCACCAGAACTCGAGATAAGTAACAATGGGAGAGCATGAGTTAATGCATATTCCGTAATACGAACGATCTTCTCCCCCACCACCATCCCCATGCTACCACCAATAAATCGAAAATCCATTACGCCGATTGCAAGGGGTTGATTGTCAATATACCCTTTCCCAACTCGAATCGCTTCTTGCAAACCAGTCTTTTCTTCTGCTTCCTTCAATCGCTTTGAATAAGGGAGTTGATCAGAAAAATGTAAAACATCGACGGGTTTCATATCTGTATTGTGTTCTTCAAAACTCCCATCATCAAGAATTAAGCGGATCCGGTCCTCAGAATCGAGTCGAAAGAGATGTTCACATTTGGGGCATACATTCCATTGTTCCTTGAGTTGCTTTTCATAGATTAAAATTCCACATGTTGGACATTGAATCCAATTTTTCTCTGTTAGTGTTTGGTCTAATCGAGAAACTTTGGGAGAGGAATGTTTCTTAGAAAAAGAACTAAAGTCTAAGGGTATCATGCAGGTCCTCTTTTAAACAAAAGAGAGAAATTGTGTCCTCCGAAACCAAAAGAATTCGACAATCCATATTCTATGTCGTCTTCCACCATTGTATTTGGGGTATAGTTAAGATCACACATAGGATCCGGGGTTTCCAAATTGATGGTGGGGTGTATCTTGCCCGTTGAGAGTGTTTTTACAGCTACTATAGCCTCCACCCCTCCAGCAGCACCCAGCGTGTGTCCAATCATAGATTTTGTAGAATGGATATGGATATTGTAGGCTTGCTCTCCGAAGAGATTTTTAATGGCCATTGTTTCCGTAACATCGTTTGCTAGGGTGGAGGTTCCGTGCGCATTGATATAGGTCACTGTTTGAGAAGATATACCGGCTTCTTGGATTGCCAATTGCATACATCTTGTTTGTTGACGAGCATCTGGAGAAGGTTTTGTAATGTGGTAAGCATCACATGTGGCTCCATACCCAACAATTTCAGCATAAATATGAGCTCCTCTTTGTATTGCATGCTCCCATTCTTCGAGAAACATAATACCTGCTCCCTCGCCCACAACAAACCCATCTCTGTCTTTGTCGAAAGGTCTTGAGGCTTTTTTTGGCTCGTCATTACGCTTGCTTAACGCACGCATCACAGAAAATCCACCAATAGAAATAGGAGTAACGGGCGCTTCGGATCCACCGGCAAGGGCAAAATCTTCCAATCCATAGTGAATTCGTTTGAAAGCGTCTCCAATTGCATTTGTTCCCGATGCACAGGCTGTAACCACATCAGATGTATATCCTTTGGCTCCGTATCGAATCGCAAGAAGTGCTGCTCCCATATTACCTATGAGCTTCGGAATGAAATAAGGGCTTATTCTAGAGGGTCCCTGTTGATCAAGTACTTTGCACGTATCGATGAAGGTTTGATTTCCTCCAATACCAGTGCCAACAATAACAGCAAAGCGTTCTTCTTGCTCTGGGGTGAATTCAATATTGGCATTTTGAAAAGCTTCTGTACCAGCAGCAACTGCCAGTTGAGCAAAGCGATCCATTCGATCGGTTTCAGGTTTAGGCATATACTTTGTGGGATCAAAATTGAGTATTTCTGCAGCAATTTTTACTTTAAAATCGGTTGGATCAAAATGTGTGATCGTATCAACATAGGATTTCCCCTGTAGTAAATTCTGAAAGTTTTCATCGACAGAAAGTCCTGCAGGGGATACCATCCCTAAACCAGTAATCGCAACTCGTCGTACATTCATCTAGGCTGCTTTAATGATGTAATCAATCATCGAATTCACAGTTTCCAGTTTGCCTGCATCTTCATCTGGAATCTCAAGTCCGAATTCTTCTTCCAATGCCATGGTAATGTCAACAAGACCCAATGAATCGGCACCTAAATCGTTAATAAAATGAGCATCACCAACTACTTGGTCTTCATCAATACCTAGTTTATCAGAAATAACGGGAATCACTTTTTGTAAAACTTCTTCTCTGGTCATACTATCCTCCTGAATTATAATGTAAGTCCGCCATCAACCACCAAAACTTGCCCCGTAATATAGGCCGCTTGATCGGATGACAGAAACAAAACTGCATGAGCGATATCTTCCATGGTTCCAAAACGTTTTATTGAAACCCTGGACATAAATTGATCTGTAGCTTCTTTGGGTAAATTTTGCGTCATTTCGGTCAAAATATATCCTGGTGCTACACAGTTGGCTGTAATGTTGCGGGAACCAAATTCTTTTGCAACGCTCTTGCATAGAGCTATCATGCCGCCTTTTGAGGCAGCATAATTGGCTTGGCCTGCATTGCCTATCATCCCAATCACAGATGAAATGTATACAATGCGACCTTTTTTTGCCTGCATCATCTCTTTGGTTACTGCTTTTGTGCAATGAAATGCACCGGTCAAATTAATCTGAAGAACTTGATTCCAATCTTCAGAGGTCATTCGCATGATCAATTTATCTTTGGTAATACCTGCATTCGCAACCAAAACATCAATAGAGCCAGCATCCATTTTCACCTTTTTTACCATATCTTCAACAGCTGCGAGGTTGGATACATCGGCTTCATAAATTTGGCCTTGAGATCCCCGGTTTTGAACTTCGTGCAATGTTTGCATTGCGTTCTCTTTTTCAGATTCAAAGGGGTAATTAATTGCAATAAATGCACCTTGTTTCGCAAATTGAACCGCAATTTGCTGACCAATACCTCGGCTAGCTCCAGTAATTAAAACACTTTTTGTGACTGCCATCTTTACCACCTAACAATAGAGCCAGCATATGTCAAACCAGCTCCAAAGACAACCATTAAAACAATATCATTTTCCTTAATTGTACCATTTTGATTTGCAAGTGATAGTGTGAATGGAATCGAAGCAGAAGAAGTATTTCCATACTCATGCAAAGTATAGATTACTTTTTCTTTTGAAAATCCCATACGATTGACAGCCGCGTCAATAATGCGGACATTTGCTTGATGAAAAACAAAATGATCAATATCATCTATGGTTAAACCGGTTTGTTGCAACATATTTTCAATCATATAAATACTGATTCGAACGGCAAATTTAAAAATTTCTTTTCCATTCATGTGAACGGAATGTTCATGATTTTGTAGGGTATAGATAGAAGCAGGTTTTTGGGCTCCCCCTGCTGGCATACTTAGATATTTGCCGCCAGAACCATCGGTTCCATCAATGGAACACAGTACCTGATCAGATCCTTCCTCAGTGGAAGATAGTAACATAGCACCCGCCGCATCTCCAAAGAGAACACAGGTGGTTCTATCTGAAAAATCAATAAAACGGGATATTGCATCAGCTCCTATCACAAGAGCGTTTTTCTTAAGGCCTGTACGTAAAAATTGGGTCGCTGTAGTAAGGCCATACACAAAGCCTGAACATCCCGCTTGCAAATCAAACGCAGTTGGACTTTTCAGTTGAAGCTTGTCACACACTACACACGCAGTCGAAGGATATAGCATATCGGGTGAAGATGTACCAACAACCACAAGATCAATATCGTCGGGTTGAATACCTGCTTGTTTCATTGCCATCCGTGCCGCTTCTGCGGCCATATCGGATGTTGTTTGATCGGGAGCCACAAACCGTCGGGATTGGATGCCGGTTCTCGTTTGAATCCATTCATCGTTTGTGTCCACAATGGTTGCCAGATACTCATTGGTAACAACTCTTTCCGGCGCATAATGCCCAACACCACGAATACGTACTTTTTTCACAATTATCTTCCTTTTCCACTAAGAATGACTTTAAGTGTCCCCTTAGCAACAATGACATCCTCTACCGTTGCTGAGACATTTAACATAAATACTGTAAACTTTTTCTTCTGTAATTGAGAGTTTAAAATCATCACATCGCCAGGTCTGACAATGCCTTTAAAAGAAAAATCTTCGACCCCTGCAAACAAACCAATTTGATCTTCGCTAAAGGAATGCTTTTCTGCGATATAAATCCCGGATAACTGTGCCAATGCCTCAATTATAAGGACTCCAGGAAAAACAGGATTCTCAGGAAAATGACCTTGAAACTGAGGTTCATTCATCGATACATTCTTTTGTCCTTGTATGGACTGCTCCGTAATTTCAAGTATGCGATCCACAAGCAAAAAAGGATACCTATGAGGTAGATTGCGAAGAATATCAGAATAATTCATGGCTATTCAATAGGCTTAAACGGATCTGGTTTCTTATCGTCGATTTTTTCGCCTAAATACAAAGTCTTCTTAGCATCACTGATGATACTCGTATAATAATTTCCAACGGGAAAGGCATGTTTTCGATGCTCCGAAATTTTAATACTCTGTAAAATTATTCGCAGGGCAATACTGTATTTGTCTGGATCAATGTTATTCAATAAGTCTTCTATAGTGACTTCTCTTTTTTCTTGCATAGGGGTTCCTCCGATAAAATTTGAATCATCTTTTTTGCAGCATTCTCGGGTGTATCATTTTCAACTGTAAAATCATACTGATTTTTGTATAAAAGTTCAACTTTCGCGATTTCTAATCTTTTTTGTATCTCTTCTTCCAATTCTGTTCCTCGATGTTGAAGTCGGGTATGCAAATCCTCAAAAGTGGGGGGTACAATGAATATAGAAATCACATCTTCTGGAAAACGATTCATAATGTTCAAACCACCTTGAACATCAATTTCCAACAAAAGCCATTTGTTTTCCTTCTTTGCTATTTCAACGTTGCTCCAAGGAGTTCCATAATAATGTTCTCCAACCAATGCCCATTCAATAAATAGGTTCTGCTGTATTTTATCATGGAATTCCTCATGAGAAAAAAACCAATAATCGATTCCATTTTTTTCGTTCCGTCTTGGTTTGCGTGTTGTTGCGCTAACAGAAAGTATCACATTGTCTGTACGGGAAAGAAATTCAGTAATAACCGTTTTTTTACCAACTCCCGAAGGACCTGACACAACAAGGAATGTAGCATTTTTCATTCTGATTATTTCCTAAGAATAAGCTTTTGGACTTCTGCACTAATCAGCACGATGGTAGCAATAATGAGGATGTTAATCCATTGCTGCAATTGGATGGGGGTTGATTGGAAAAATGTTACTGCAATGGGCCCGTATAGGGCCAATAGTAAAAATCCAAAGGAAATAATCTGGGCAAAAATGACATAGGTGTTGGAAAAAAACCCCATTTCAAAGAGAAAACGTTTCTGAGACCTTGCGGAAAGAGCACGGAACAATTCAATCATAATTAAACCAGCAAAGCAAGCCGTAGTAGCAAGAGCTGCAGGGTTACTAAAAGAACTGTAATAATACTCAAAATAGATCCAAAATGCGCCTCCTGCAATCAAAACACCCTGTAGGGTAACTCGCATCATGAAGGATCGATTTAAGAATTGATTGTCCTGTTGCTTTCTTGGATTCATGATTCCTTTTCCCGCTTTTTCAAATCCTAATGCGATAGCAGGGAAACTGTCTGTAATAAGGTTTAACCACAAGAGTTGTAGAGCACCAAGAGGTGCCGGCATTCCAAAGAGAATGGCGGTAAAAACAAGCAATATTTCTCCAATATTGCAAGACAATAAGAAAAAAATGGTATTCTTAATGTTGTCGTAAATGACGCGCCCTTCTTCGATGGCATGAACAATAGTGGCAAAATTGTCGTCTAGGAGTACCAGTTCCGAAACCTCACGGGCTAAATCGGTACCACGGAGTCCCATAGCAACCCCAATATCCGCCTTGCGTAAAGCGGGGGCATCGTTAACTCCATCTCCTGTCATCGCAACTACTTCATTTTGAGACTTAAGAAGCGAAACAATTCGATATTTATCTTCTGGATTAATTCTGGCAAAAACAGAGCAAGTTTTTAACTCGTGCAATAATTCCTGATCCGATAATTGGTAGATATCTTCATGGGTTAACGCTTTTCCCGAAGATTGAGAAATTTTCAGTTCTTTTGCATACGCTTTGGCTGTCTCAGCGTGATCTCCAGTAACCATAATGACTCGAATTCCAGCATCTTGGCATTTCTGGATTGCAGTGAATACTTCTGTCCGTATGGGGTCACGAAGAGCAGCAATGCCTACGAATACCAGATCTTCTTCCTGCTTGGTGGAAGGTTTCTTTTTATAAGCTCCCGCTAAAATACGATACCCATCTTGACTCCATTGGACTACCGTATCATTCACTCTTTTTTTCAGGGCAGGAGTGAAAGAAACTTGTTCCCCCTTTAAAAAGATTGTGTTACATTTTTCTGCGACTTGTTCCCAGGCACCTTTTGTATAGAAAAACTCTTCATCTTCTTTGTGAATAGTTACACTCATCATTTTTCGAGTGGAATCAAAAGGTATTTCGTGGGATCTCTTGAACCGTATATCTTGATAACGTGACTGCAAAGGTTGCCCTATTTCAAGCAGTGCAATTTCTGTTGGATCTCCTGATGAAGCTTGATCTTGTATGACGGCGTCATTGTCAAAATAAAAAATCTCTTGCAATAATTGAATAGAGGAGTCTTCTGATATGACTTGTGGAATCTTGTGTTCTGTAAGGTTCGCAAAGATTTTAATAGCCTTCATGTTGTTCTCTGTAAGGGTTCCTGTTTTATCTGTACATATGACCGTTGTTGAGCCCAAGGTTTCGACAGATGCCAATCGTTTGACAATCGCATTGTGTTTGCTCATTCTGGAAACACCGTTGGATAGAACAATCGTTGTGACGGCTGGTAAACTTTCAGGGATGGCTGCAACAGCCAAAGCAATAGCAAACAACAATGTGTCATGAAAACTATCGCCTTGAATTATATTAAGAACGAACACAAGGGCACAAATAAACCCAAGGATATAGGTTAGATTCTTAGAAAAAATATCCATTCTTTTTTCCAGGGGTGTTTTTTCTTCTTTGACTTCCCCCGTTAATGAAGCGATTTTCCCCAATTCTGTGTCCCCCCCGGTAGAGACCACCATTCCCTTGGCTTTTCCTTCTGTAACAATGGTTCCCATATAGCATTGGTTTCGGACATCTCCAGGATTAGAAACTTCTTCCTGCATTACATTGCTATTTTTCAAAATAGAAAGAGATTCTCCCGTTAGCATTGATTCATCAACCTTGAATCCTTCTGTAGAAGAAAGAATTCGAATGTCTGCTGGAATTTTATTGCCACTTTCTAATAGTACTATATCTCCAGGAACCAATTCCTCGTTGGGTATGGTTTGTCTTGTTCCATCTCGAACAACAGTACATTCAGGATTCACCAAAGATTGGATAGCTTTTATGGAAGCGTCAGCCCTATATTCTTGAACAAAACCAAGAAGCGCATTTAAGACAACAACGATAAGAATGGCAATCGCTTCGGTCATATCTTTCATGTAGAATGACAGTCCAGAAGCGAATAGTAAGATATAAATGAGCAAACTTTGGAATTGATTGAAGAAAATTCTCCAAGCAGAGGTTTTTTTGCCAGATACTATTGTATTTGGACCAAACAACTCGGCTCTCTCTACTACCTGATTGTTTATGAGACCATTCTCAATAGAAGACTCCGCTAATTCCAACAGCTCCTTAACAGTTTTCTGATAAGGTTTATCAATACGATTCATTTGTGTCAATGTATGTTACATTCCTTTCTTTAAAAACTCTAACGCTCTAGATATGACTGGATCAGTTACATCGCTTGTGAAAGGTACCTCTGTCTCTACTACGACATCGGGTTCTATT
Organism: Caldisericia bacterium; assembly: GCA_028700655.1. Classification (GTDB taxonomy): domain Bacteria; phylum Caldisericota; class Caldisericia; order UBA6126; family UBA6126; genus JAGLCW01. Next base: position 4,668 of record JAQVSG010000001.1, on the reverse strand, counting down.
CCTTGTCCCATGATATTACGTTTCAAAGGTGTAAGGTATTTTTCAACGGTTAATTTTATAGCACCCCCCGAGGGAAGAACAGAAAAAACTCTCTGGATAGAAGCTTTCCCGAAGGAAGTCTCTCCTAGTAAGGTCCCTGTTTTGTAATCTTGCACCGCACCAGATAAAACTTCTGATGCAGAAGCAGAATACCGATTGATTAAAATGACAAAAGGAATCTCCATGCACTTCGTTTGAAGCATTTTTCGAGGTTTTGGTTCTTTGTTTTTCCCAATAGTCCAGAAAAGATACGAGTCATTGGGAAGGAAATACTCGGCAATTGTTTGTGTTTCTTCCAAAACACCCCCTCCATTATCACGAAGATCCAATATAAAGGATGTTGGTTTTTGTGCCATTAATTCCTGATATATCTTTTCAAATTCGGCAGCGGTACCAAAGTTGAAAGACAATATATGAATATAGGCTGTAGAATCATCGATCATTTTCCCGTGAATCGTTTGAATCTTGACTTGTTGTCTTGTTAAAACATAAGTGCGACTAGGTTGGCCTGGTTGCTGAAAAACAATTTCAACATTGGTTCCTTGGGGTCCTCGAATTAAATTGGAGGCATAGGTTGAATCTTTTCCGAACATGGTTTCCCCATTTACTTGAAGAATAAAATCCCCTGCTTCAACGCCTGCTTCACTGGCAGGAGAATCGGGAAACACTCGGTTGATCTCTAATTGATCATTAATAACGACACCAATACCCACGTAATGATCTGCGATTTGTGTCGAGAATGTTTCATATTCTTCTTTTGTAAAATAGGTTGAATAAGGGTCGCCAGTTCCAAACACAATCCCTTTTGCTAAATACTCGTCTTGAAGAGGATCTACAAAGAATTCTTGGATTGTATGCAGTGCAAACTGTGATACTGGATAAGAAAGAAGACCCAGCTGATGAGAGGCGAATGCATACCCTCCCACAAAACCAGCCACTCCAACAATAACAGATATACCTATCGATAACCACGTTTTCAGTTTAAACTTCATAGTTCACCTATTTGAGTAAATTGCTTCATTGATGATAAAAAAAAGAGTGGGAAATACAACCAAAAAAGCTACGGTAAATAGTCACGCGGATTCACATAATCCCCATTTTTCCTCACTTCGAAGTGTAGATGGGGTCCTGTTGACCATCCTGTTGAGCCCACTTCTCCGATTACTTCCCCTTGGACTACTTCTTGATCTTTCGAAACAGATCGACGATTCATATGGGCATATAAGGTGCTATGATCATAATCATGCTGAATTAGAACACAATTCCCATACCCTGTTAACCACCCAGAAAAAGCAACAGAACCGTCTGCTACTGCCTTGATGGGATATCCATATCTCTGATCAATATCAATCCCTGTATGCATTCTATATACACCAAAAATAGGGTGCATTCGCATACCAAACTCGGAACTAACAACCCCTTGAATCGGCCATATAAGGGCTCCCATGGATTTATTTTTCAGACTTTTTAATCGATTCAGTTCCAATGTTTCAGAAATGATTCGTTGAACCGTAGCCTCAGATTCAGCCAAAGCTCGGAAGGATTTTTCAACCATATTTTGACTTTGAGAAGCCAAACGTTGTATGTTACGAATTTCTTCATCTTTTTTCTGTCGAGCCATTTCCAATTCTTCATATTTCTCTTTTATCTCTTTTTTAACCTCAAGATTGCGTATTTGATCTTCGATATAACTGTCTTTTTTCTCTGCCAATAACGCTTTGTTGGACTTTAGCTCAGAGAAAAACTCACGATCCGTTTCATACAGGTATTTCAAATAGATTCCTTTGTCCAAAATTTCGTTAATATTGGAGGAGGAAAAAAGGTACTTGTTCAACCGAGAACAATAATCTCTATACAGGGCATTAATCAGCCCATCCAATTGGAGTTCTTTCAAGCGGATCGATTCTTCCAACAGAGAAATCTCTTGTTCTGTAATAATGTATATTTTACGAAGATTTTCTTCTTCAATGTGCAATTGTTCAATCTCGTATTGTAGATTGGCTATGTTTTCTTCAAAGCTACTCAGTTCTTTTGTTAAGTCGTCTTTTTTATGCTGTAAACTTTCTGTTTTTTTACGCTCTGCCTCAATAGTTCTCTTATAATCCTCTTGAGCAGCTTCTTCACGTTTCTTTTTCTCTTCCAATTGATCAATTTGCTCTTGCAATGTGGGTTCAGATCGAACTACGGTAGGAGTAGTAAGAAAAAAACACTGTAGCATGCATACAATCAGAAAAAAGATCCCAATTTTCTTCATCGTATATGCTTATTCACAGAGAAAATGGAAGATACAATGGAAATGAAAAATCCAATCCATAACAGAACTGCTCCTAGCTGTAGGCTCAATAGCTGTGTATTCATGGCAATGGGTGAAAAAAAGAGGAACGATTGATAGAATTGATACACATAACGTACGACAGGGAATAGAACAAAAGCATTACAAACTCCTCCAATAATGGCGCTAACAGAGGCAATCAATAAAAAGGGTGATCGAATCGTTCCCGGAGTAGCTCCCAATAGTTGCATGATGGATATTTCTTTTCGAAAAGAATACACAGAAATACCAATAGAAGAACTCACAGAAAAGATAAAAGCTAAGAAAAAAATGATCAACAAAGCAATGCCAAGAATGAGCATGATGCGAATGATATTGCTATAACTGGTCGCCGCTTCGGACGTATCTTCAACATATTCAATGGAAGATATGGATTGTAAAAATTCAATGATGTCAGAAACATGCTTTGAACTCTTTGGTTCTATCCGTAAAGAAGAAGGAAGTGGGTTGGTTGCAGTTTCCATATCAGGATATTCTTCTTGGAGCCATTGAAGAGCTTCCTCGGGAGATACATATTGCACACTTTGAACACCCTCTAAGCTCTCCAACGATAAAATGATTTGGTTGATGTCCTCGTGATTGGCTGTTTTCTCAAAAAAAGCGGTAATGTTTAAAAATCTTGTACCCACGGCCTGTGCTCCCTGATAGACAAAAATACCAAACACAGAAACGATCCCGATACAAAACAAGGATATAAAACAGCTAATAGTACAAACAATATAACTTGCTGGATTGCGGGAGAATACTTGTTTCGCTTCTCGTAAAGAACTAGCCACAATTTTCCCCCATTTTCTCGCCGTGATCTAGGATAATGATGCGTCTGCCGGTGCCACTTACTATGTCAAGGTCATGCGTCGCCATTACGATACTGGTACCCATTTGGTTAATCTTTGAAAACAATCCCATAATGCTCTCAGAAGTCTTATAGTCCAAATTTCCTGTAGGTTCATCGGCCAAAAGAATTTTTGGTTTTGTGACAATAGCCCTGGCTATCGCCACTCGTTGCTGTTCTCCGCCAGACAACATTTGTGGATAATTTTGGGTTCGCTGTGAAAGACCAACAATTTCGAGTGCCATTTCCACTTGTTTTTGGATATATTTCTTGGAAAGACCTCGTAATTCTAGCGCAAAAGCAACATTCGCAAACACAGTTTTATAATCAATCAGATTGAAATCTTGAAAAACAACTCCAATTTTACGCCGAACAAGATGTTTTTTCTTTTGTGGGATGGAAGAAATCCGTTCATTTTCAATCCATACCTCGCCTTCATCTGGTTCTTCTTGCTTTGTGATAATACGAAAAAGTGTTGTTTTCCCTGCCCCAGATCGGCCCATAATATATACAAATTCTTGTTCTGAAACTGAAAAACTTACATTGTGCAATGCTTTAATGCCATGAGAATACGATTTTGAAATCGATTTTAATTGCAATATCGGTACGCTGGTCATATATTAGTCTCTTTTTCGTTCAAATCCTTCTCCTATAACTTCGTCTAAAGAACCAATCATTACAAAAGCGCTAGGATCGATCATAAGAATTCTTCGTTTGAAAGTCGAATACTGTCTTTTCGAGAAAGCACACAGGAGAATTCTCTTCCCATTGGAAGTATATCCACCTTTTCCTTCCAGTATTGTAACTCCTCGATCCATTTCTTGGATGATGAACTTTGTTACGTCTTCTTCTTTGGAGGTAATAATCATGGATGCTTTGGAAGTAGACAATCCTTCCTGCACAACATCAATCATTTTCCCCACAACGAAAATTCCCAATAGAGGCAATAGGGCAAGCTCTGCATCTTGAAAGATAAGAGCAGACGAAAGAATGACAATGCCATCAAGAAGTATCACTATTTGGCCGAAAGAAGCATGTGTATACGTTTTTAAAATTTGGGCTAGCATATCGGTCCCGCCCAAAGATCCATAGGATCGATAGAGCATCCCGATTCCAAAACCTGATAAAACAGCGCCATATAAGACAGAAATCATCATATCTGGATGAATGCCTAAATGAGGAACCACGAATGCACTAAAAAAATCAATCGCAAAAGAATTCGCTACTACCGATATTAAAGTGGTTATGATTACCCTTTTATGAAGACGAAAAATCGACCAAACAAAAATGGGGACATTGAGAAGAATATAAATGAACCCAACCGATAGGGTTCCGTTAAGAAGATGATAAATAATGATGGCTATACCAGTTACACCACCCAGGGTAAGCTTGTTTGGAATAAGGAATAAGGAATACCCAAAGGCATCCACGAAAGTCCCCAATATAACTCCGATATAATTTGCTC
>JAQVSG010000133.1 GCA_028700655.1 Caldisericia bacterium | reverse complement strand
TTTCATAGGCTTCAGTGTTGGCAGCATCTAAAAGTGCCATTGCATCCACAGCAACCCTTCCTGCTTCCATCACCATAGCCGTCATTTCTTCTACCGATAAATCTTTGTTCATGGAATGCAGGGCTTTCACGAGAAATGCATAGATATCTGGATTTTCTTTCCCGAGGTGCTGTGCGTGTTCGGTGTAAGCAGCAATGCCTTTCAGTCCAAACAACAGTAGGGATCGAAGCGATCGAACATCTTCATGTGCCATCGATAAAAATCCTACTTCTTGGGCCTTTTTTGCATAATCGCCAGGCAATCCCATCCACGAAACATGACTCATAGATTCATATCCTGAGCAAAGTTTTTCAATGGAGCCTTTGATTTTTTCGCGAAGCTGAATGCCTTCTGTAATGAAGTTTTCAATTGCTTTGGCATCAAAATTGGTGTTGGTAATGGTGGCAAACAATGCTCTGCACATGAATCTGCCCACTTCTGGGTTCGATTCCTGCTTTGTACAGGTACTCACAGCGGCAATCCCTCGCAAAATAAATACGAGAAGATCTTGCAAATTGGCTACATCGTCTTTTTTTCCGCATACACCTGCTATTGTACAACCTTCATTTCGGGCGGTCTCTTGACATTGAAAACAAAACATACTCATACGGTCCTCCTTGGTAAATAGTACAAAATCTAACGGTTGTGGGAAACCAAAAATAGCTTCATTTCCGATTCCCACAATTTACGAGCTGCCTCTAGCAGCGAAAAACGGTGTTGTTCCAAACCCCATTGTTTGATCAGTAGGCGCAAGGGGCCAATGATGATTTGAAACACAATTTTTGCATCGATATCGGAACGAAAGATCCCCTGCTTCTGGCAATTCTGGATGGCAGAATAGAAAAAGGTTCCGTGTTGATGCATTATGGAAGACATTTTTTCGGCAAGTCTTTCGTCGTGCTGAAAGTATTCTTCGGAGAATACAACCTTGGCAACATTGGGTGCACCTTGACACAGTTGGCACCGATTCATAAAAAATGCTTCCATTTGCTGAAGTGGATGATTCATTTGCTTCTGTATGGCTTTAATTTTACCTATAGAATACTCTTCAAACGAATCCAAAATGCCGTATAGAATATCGTATTTACTGTTGTAATAACGATAAATCGCCGGTTCAGAAATGCCTATCAAGCGAGATAGGTTTTTCATAGTAACATTTTGAATTCCTTTTTCCGCAATCAAATCAATGGCGGCTGTCCGAATTTGTTTTTTTCGCGTAATATTTTCTGCGTTCATATCCACCTCAATGTTGTTAGTGAATGTTCACTAACTTGGTAAGTATGAAAGGATACTGTTTCAATTTTGATTTGGTTCCAAAAAAAATGATCCGCTTTTGTACACGATAATAAGCGGGGTTTAAACGCTATGGGAACTTATCGAAACACAGGCCCTTTGTAGTACATTCGATAATATTTCTTTTGCAGTCCCATTTTTTCGTACAATTTAATGGCCCGTTTGTTGTCAATTTCAACATGCAAAGTAAGGTCTCCATTGGTCACTTCAATCACTTTTTCCATAAGCTGCGTGGCAATACCTCTACCTTTAATATCTCTTTTGGTAGCGATATACGAAAGGTGGTATTTGGGGAAAAATTTATCAAAGCCCGTTCGGGATACAATAGCAATGCCTGCTAAAACGGAATTGTAGTACGCACAAAGGACAACCCCTTTATCAAAAGCGTTGTCGACGGCTTCGATCATTTCATCGACTGGATCGCTAAATTGCAGAAGCCATGTATCAAGAAGTTTTAAAAATTCATCATAGCCCATGAGAAGATCTTGTTTTTTCACAATTTGCATCTTCAAATCTACTTTTGCATCATTCAAAACAACAACGTGAATACCATCTCGCAATCGTTTTTCTTTCGATAGCTTGTACAATGCGGCAATAGGAAAAGAGTTTTGTGTGGTCAGTCGAATGTTCTCCAAGGAACGAAATCGCTTATGGGACTCTAGAAGTTCTTGATCTGTTACACCAATGGCCTCGCCATGGGTATTGTAAATGGCATTCAGTGCATCCTGCCCATTAAAACACTTCCATTGAATCAGGTTTTTATTATAGCGAGTTTCGTGAGTGTCTTTTGGAGAGAGGGATACAATTTCTTTACGACCCTGTTTGTAGGTTTCGATAATCGCATTTCCATGGGACGTACTGACAGCATTGATGTGAGGAATGGACTGAATGTCCTCCAGTAGCCACAAATCTTTAAACCCCATATGCAAGCCGGATATGGAAGAGCCATTGCTGGTCTGGCAATAAATATAATCAATTTCTTCTTGAAGGTATTGGTGAAGCTCTCTGGCAATATATTTGAAAGCATACATGTTCATCATATTGTTTTCAAGACCTGGATTGGCATCATACCAATTTTCTTGGTGAGCCAACTGCCGACTCTTTATGACGGAGTCTTCGTAGGTTTTCCCATGCTTGACTACTTTCACATGGTGGGAATTGAACATATCCTGATCCACTTTTTTTATGGTTTCGGGAACCACAAATACACATTTTACATCATAGTGTTCCGATAGCTGTGCCAGAGAATACCCTACCGTCCCCACCGTACCAATACATATCGTATCCTTCTGCTGCGATAAAGCTTCACGTATAATTAAATAGGCAAGACGATCCTCACGATGACCATAGGGGTTGTTTCCTTCTAATTTCAGGAAAATCTTTGAAACGCCTACATCCTTTTCCAGTTTCAGCGCTCTTACCAGTGGTGTACGACCTATTTGTGTTTGTTTCATTGCATTCATAGAGA
>JAQVSG010000042.1 GCA_028700655.1 Caldisericia bacterium | reverse complement strand
TGGAGAATTGATTATCATTTCGCCTCCTTGGCTTTACAGAAAAAGATAAAAAAAGCGGAAATTCATGACATGGTGCAAGGGTCAGATCACTGCCCTATTTTGCTGGAGATCTGAACAAAGGAGCTTGGTTGAACTGGCTACGGAACAATTCTTGGGTATATATCGTGAGTTTGATTTTTATTTTTTGCATTGGATTTTATTGTGGGAAAATGGAGCAAATAGCTGCTCATCGTGAAATGATGCAGCAAAACGATAAATGGGAAGAAACAGAGATTTGTATCCAACAACGGTTTTTTATTACCGGAGAAGTGCAACAGCCCGGTTTGTATGAATTTCAAAAAGAAATATGTTTGATGGATGCCATACAGATGGCGGGTGGGCTTACCGATAAGGCCGATTTACAATCGGTCAATCCAGCTCGTGTTGTTCGAAATGGAGAAAAAATAGAAATCCCCTCGTATGTGGAGATGAACCAGGATATTGTGAATGAAAACAATGTATTACAACCGCAAACTTCTTCTAAAATCAACATAAACACAGCAACGTTGAGCGATTTGATGCAGCTCCCAAACATTGGAGCTTCTCGTGCGCAAGATATACTTGATTATCGACAAACGGTTGGGTCTTTTGTGAGTATTGAAGAAATCATGCAGGTATCGGGGATTGGCCCCAAAACATTTGCATCCTTTCAAGACTTGATTTGTATTGATGGATCCGGATAAAAGAACGATTCCGATTTTTTTCCTCAGTCTCTTGACGGGGATTGCTTTTGCATTCATTCCTACCATATCTATCGCGATTCCCATCGTGTCTACTCTTGTGCTTTTGTATCTATTTTTTTATTTTTTTTCACATCCTTCATTGACTCTACGAAGAAGAGTGGGATTGTTTCTTGTTCTTTTATCCCTCTTTTCCTATGGGTTTGTCATGATGAAGAAGCCCTACTCTATGAAAACGACAATATTTCCAGGGCAAGAGATACCTATTGAGGGGACGATCGTTGAGCATCCCATACATTATTCCAATCAATCAAGAGTAATTGTAAAAACATCGGAGGCAAGACTTCTGCTAAAGCTCTATTCCCCTACTCAAAAAATGGTGGAACAGCTGTATTTGGGTTCCACCATTCAATGCAAAGGAGTGGTGGAAGATTTATCGAGACATCTCCAACCAAAAGAAACCGAGGATTTCTATCGAAAAAAAAATACTATGGCAGGTATAGTACGGGTTGAAGCCGAAGATGTGGAACAGATTCGAATTCCAGAAAGTCTTTTTTTGCAGTGGATGCACAAAAGCAGGCAGAAAGGGCTTCAAAATTTGAAAATAGCCACTCGAGGAGACCCATCCTTGTTTCCACTATTAAGCGCTATTCTGTTAAATAACAAAACCGATGTTCCCCGAGAATCGTATGCCGAAATAGGTCTTTCTCACCTTCTTTCGATATCGGGGCTTCACTTTTCGATCCTTTCCTTGCTCCTTCTGTTGTTCTTACATTGTCTTTCTTTGCCTCCTGTTGGGAAATTTTTTTTATCACAACTTTTCATGGTTGTCTATTTATTTTTCATTGGATTTCCTATTCCAGCAGTCAGAGCCTATATAATGGTTACAATTTTTTCGGTATCGTTCCTTGCCAAGAGACGATCTGATCCTTTCTATGCTTTAATGACGGCAGGACTTTTGATCCTTTTGTTTGCACCGTATGAAGTTTTGGGAGTTTCTTTTTGGTTTAGTTTTTTATGTACAGCAGCACTATGTATTCCTGGTTCATGGATGCAAAAAGCAGGATTTTTGTATTGTATTTCTTCTTTGTTAGCCAGTGCTTTATTCCAAATGACGTCCTTGGTGAGTATTCTAAGCAATGCATTTTTTTCCATCTTTTTTACTCCCTTTTTTCTTTGGGGATTTGGCAGTCTTTTTATACCCGGGTTGTCCAGTACATTATTGTATCCTTTCATGAGTGTTCTGTATGAAGGACTTCAGTATATTGCAAAAGCGATGCATTCTTTACCAGGGTCGTATCGATACGTACCCGTAGTATTACAAGAGATCCTAGTTTTTGTTTTGTCTATTGTATTCCTCTTGTTCCTTATTGGGTATTACAACCGATTCCAAAGGGGCCTTAAACGGATTATTCTAGGGATTCTTAGCGTATCGATGATCTTATTATTTATTCCAACCCCTTCTTCGACAGCCAGAGTTACTTTTTTTCAAGTAGGAGAAGGAGACTCTGTCTTATTGGAGTTTGATCGCCAAGCAATCCTTATTGATACAGGAGAAATGCCAGCTAAAAATGGGTCGGGGTATTGTCCAGCAAAAAATGTGATTCTACCCTATCTCAAAAAGCGTGGGATCAATCGAGTTCATTTGATTCTTCTTTCTCACTTCCATTCTGACCATTATGGAGGGATCCCTTGGATTCTTCAACATATCCCTACCGTAGATGCCTTGTGGGTACCCTCCACAAAAAGTCAGGAACAAAAAGAATTTGCAGATTATATGAAAAAGAATGCTTCTTTTTTCCCCTATATTGTGAAAATTGATAAAGAAAGAATATGTCACGTTTCTGAGAAAGCGTCTCTTCGACTACTGCCTATGCATTCTTATCTTCCTGCCTATAGCGAAGACAATGAGAACAATCGATCAATGATGGTGATCTTTACCTATGGGGAGAAACGGTTTCTTTTTACAGGCGATATGGAATCTGAAGCGGAGGAAATTGCGATACGAATTGCTGGCCATGATTTACGGGCGGATGTATTAAAAGTCTCTCACCATGGAAGCAATACTTCTTCCACAGATAATTTTTTGCGATGGGTGCACCCGTCCTTGTCCGTCATATCCTGTGGAGAGTATACTATACACCGTCATCCTTCGCCACTTGTTGTGGAACGATTGTTGGGTCAGAACAGCTACATCTTAACTACGCATGAAGAAGGCACAATTGTTCTCGAAACAGATGGACACGTAATTTGGGAAGTGGATGGATAGGATAATCCTGCCGATGGATTGGGCTTGAAAGCGATGATATTTCGGAGATCAGAAAAGGGAATTTCAATACTTTGCAAGCCATCTCCATAAGAAGCAACTTGATAAGGATCAAACGTAACCAGCAATCCATTTGGAGTAATACATACATTTTGGTAGTTATCTAGGATCGGTTCAGTTCCTTGTAGTATCCATTCGCGATCTACTGTGCTTTGATTGTTTTGAAGTTTTTGTGGAAGTTTTGATCGGGCTATTGTAGAAATACTTTTTAAAAAATCCGACTGGGACAAGAAAAGATCTTTTGTGTTTACAATTGTTTTTTTGGTGAAATCTATGTTGAGTGCTTTTGAATATTCATGAGGATGAGCCCCTCCAAGATCGATACTAAAAAACATTTGTATACTGCTGCGTTCTTTGCTAAGGTAGTGTGTTTCAAAATCGATCCAAAGAGAAGCGTCATAGGGAAGGCCATCGTCGTGCAAATTGGTAGAAACACTTTGCTCCCATTTTGACTTCTCATTTAGTAAGAAAGAATTTACTAATTCGTTAATGAAGGGGACGGGATCGCTATTGTGTTGATATCGGAAGAATGGAATGGATCCTTGAATGCGGTATCGATTTGCAAGGAATGTTTCATTCATTTCTTCCCCATGGATGGTATACAAAGGAGGCAATGTGTCTTGCGGTATTCTGCAATTGGATTGTGTACAATGAGAACACAATAAAGCGCAGGTTAAAAATGTTACAAATACCTGTCCATATTTTTTTCTCTTGACGAGTCTACTCATGGAAATCAACTCCTCGTTTTATAAAATTCACTACGAATTGTACCACGAAATGGTTCAATATTGAATTGACAGTGTCACTGTGTTGCAGTATGATAAGGGCTATACGTCTTTATGTACAGGAGGATTTTATGAGTAAAGAAAAATCATTGATAGAAGAAAAAAAAGAACAGCTTTTTTTTCAAAAAAAATTGGTTTGGAAAGAATCAAACAACGATTCTATTCAGACGTTTGCAGAAAACTATAAAAAAGTGTTAGACCTTGGTAAGACGGAACGCATTTTTGCTCAACAGATGAAGGACATTTTGCTTTCTCATGGATTTGAAGAATTAAACTCACAAGTTCCACAAAAAGGGAAAAAATACTTCCGAGTTGTAAATGAAAAAGGGATTTTTGCTTTTGTGCCGGGAAAACAAAGTATTTCCAATGGAATCAATTTCATTGCTACTCATATTGATTCTCCTAGACTGGATGTAAAACCAAATCCTTTGTTTGAAGATTCGGGAATTGCTTTTCTAGATACTCATTACTATGGCGGTATAAAAACGTATCAGTGGATGAATATTGCCTTAGCACTCCATGGTGTCATAACAAAAACCAACGGTGAAGTCGTTGAAATTCATATGGGGGAAAAAGAAGAAGATCCAATCTTCATGATATCAGACCTTCTCCCTCACTTGTCCAAGAATTACAAAACAAAACCTGTAGGGGAAGTATTCAACAATGAAAATCTCGATGTTATCGTGGGTAGCGTGCCTTATCAATTCAATACCGATGAAAAAGACGCGATTAAACTATTTGTACTAGATTATTTGCACGAAGCCTATGGGATCACAGAACAAGACTTTTTTAGTGCTGAATTGGAATTTGTACCCGCTTGCAATGCTAGAGATGTTGGTTTTGATAGAGGTTTAATGGCCGGGTACGGACACGATGATCGATGTTGTTCTTATCCTGCTATCAAGGCATTGATAGATACAAAAACTCCCGAGAAAGCTGCCGTTGCTCTTCTTTTTGACAAAGAAGAAATTGGTTCTGTGGGGACCACTGGTGCCATGACGCATTTAATGGAAGTGTTCATTGAAGACATCATGAAGCAAGAAGATGGTCCGGTTTCTTTACACAAAGTATTGTCTCTTTCTTCTTGTCTTTCGGGGGACGTGGGGGCAGGATTGGATCCCCATTATAAAGAAGCTTTTGAGGCCAAAAATGCGGCCGAGCTTCACAAGGGTGTTATTCTTACGAAATATACCGGTTCTGGTGGGAAGGGTGGAGCAAACGATGCTCACTCTGAATTCTTAGGTGCCGTACGATCGGTTTTTGAAAATCACAAAATCGCTTACCAAGTGGCCGAATTAGGGAAAGTAGATATTGGTGGTGGCGGAACGGTAGCTGGGTATTTTGGCAATCGAGGAATACAAACAGTAGACGTAGGAATATCGGTCCTTTCCATGCATTCCCCTCAAGAAATTATAGCCAAAGATGATTTGTATGAGTTATACAGAGCATACAAGGGCTTTTTTGAAGAGTACAAATAAGCTTACATGGACGACTTTTTTTGTTGCTGTAGTACGAATACGTAAAATCCCCCCCAGCCAATATACGCTGGGGGGGATTTTTTTATGAGGATTGCTTTTGTGCAAAACATACAAAAAAATCTTTTATACGTGGATATAGAAGGGTAAACAAGATACTATTTATACCAGAGTGAAAAATGTTAAAGGGGATAATGGCAGGAAGTAACATTTTTTTCACTACTTCGACAGGCACGTTTAAATAAATAGGAGTAATGAGTATATTGGCCGGAATCATCATGCCTGCTCTTGCAAGAGTTCCCAGTATCAAACCAATCCAGATACTTCCTTTTTGTTTTCTTCGTGCAATCCCTGAAAAAACAAGAACAAACGTGCTCGAAGCAAGGAAATGCATTACCATTCCCCACAAACCATTCCCATCAGGACGAAACAATATAAACAAAATAGATTTAATGGCAGATCCAAGGATGCCAAAGAAAGGTCCGAAGAAATACCCGATGAACAAAAGGGGCAGATCGCCTGGGGAATACAGCAAGAAAGATGCGTTGGGAAGGATAGGGAATGCAATTAGCAACTCAAAAACTACAGATAAAGAGATTAAGACGCCGATAACACTAAACAATTGAACCGATTTTTTCATACATCACCTCGAAGTATTTTTTACTTCAAGGGCCATTTCGGGAATGCCTTCTCCCGTCCAGACTATACTGTCGGTATCGGAATTTCACCGAATCCTGCTATTGAAAGCTCGCGGACTTTTACCGCCGGTAGGGACTTTCACCCTGCCCTGAAAGCATTCCTATGATAGTACTTTTTAAAGACGATTTCAATATGTGTTGGGAAATATTGAAATCCTAGTTGGAAGTGTTTTTTGATCCACCACAGTGTTCACAGTTTTCAGAACATTCTTCATCGTTCTTGGCAGAATCATCGTCGGTGTCATCATCGGGCATTTCAAACGTTTCTTCTTTGGCAGGAGTCATGAAACCAACGATTAAAACAATAATGCCTGCCATAATGACGAAAGAGATGGCAACTCCAAGTAAGAAGGGCCAAAAAATAGACCACCAATGGACTCCCATCCAAACTCCAACAATCGTCACAATGAGGCCTGCTAAAATGTACAACCATTTTTTCATCTAAATCCTCCTAAAAAAACAAATCAAAATCAATTTGAGTTTATCACAAAAAGTGATTTTTACTATAATCATTAAATGGCTAAAAAAAACCAAGTGAGGTCAATATGCACAAAGAAGATTTTCCTTTTAAAGAAATAGATGAGAAATGGCAACGAAGATGGGAAGAAGAAGGTCTTTTTCATGTGGACGTGGACCCTTTAAAAAAGAAATTTTACATATTGGATATGTTTCCTTATCCCTCTGCTGCTGGTCTTCACGTAGGACATCCTGAGGGATACACAGCCAGCGATATTGTAGCTCGATATAAAATGATGAAGGGCTTTCAAGTATTACATCCTATGGGTTGGGACGCGTTTGGTCTTCCCACAGAAAATTATGCTATTCAAAAAAAGATTCATCCTGCAATTGCCACAAGAGAGAATATCCAGAATTTTAAACGGCAGATCTCTCGATTTGGTTTTTCCTACGACTGGTCGCGTGAAATTACAACATCAGATCCTTCCTACTACAAATGGACACAGTGGATTTTTATCAAGCTCTTTGAACACGGCTTAGCCTACGAAAAAGAAGCCCCCATCAATTGGTGTCCTTCTTGCAAAACAGGATTGGCCAATGAAGAAGTTGTTAATGGCAAGTGTGATCGATGTGGAGCGCTGATTGAAAGAAAATACCTCCGACAATGGATGCTTCGAATTACCGCTTATGCACAAAGATTACTGGATGATTTGGAGGGTGTTGATTGGCCACAAGATGTGAAAACGATGCAAACCAATTGGATTGGCAAATCTACCGGTGCTACTGTTTTTTTCCCCATCATAGGCACACCGGAAAAACTAGAAATCTTTACGACAAGGCCTGATACTATTTTTGGAGCTACTTACATGGTTGTATCCCCCGAACATCCCTTACTGGATCAATGGATATCTGGAGACAATAAAAAGAAAGTAATGGAGTATAGAGAGGCCATCCAGTCGAAAAGTGACATGGAAAGAACCGAATTGAATAAAGATAAAACAGGCATTCACACAGGATTGTTTTGTAAAAATCCTATGACAGGAGATACTATCCCCGTATATGCTGCTGATTACGTATTGATGAGTTATGGAACGGGGGCAATCATGGCTGTCCCCGCACACGATCAGAGAGATTTTGATTTTGCGCACAAATACCATCTACCCATCATCCCCGTCATCGAGCCTTATGATAAGGAAATCCCTTCAGACCAAGCCTTTGATTTACCAGGAAAAATGATTCATTCGGGTTCTTACAACGGGATGCATTCCGAGGAAGCCAAAGATGCGATTATTAAAGTATTGGAAGACGAGGGTATGGGAGAAGCCACAACACAATATCGATTGCGAGATTGGATTTTTTCTCGACAGCGTTTTTGGGGAGAACCCATTCCCATCGTTCACTGTGAAAAATGTGGTTGCGTTCCAGTCCCCGAAGAACAACTGCCATTAACCCTTCCTACGGTTACGTCGTATGAACCCAGTGGAACAGGGGAGTCTCCTTTAGTAGACATAAAAGATTGGGTGCAAACAACATGCCCAAAATGTGGTGGACCGGCTACAAGAGAAACCAATACAATGCCTCAATGGGCAGGTTCTTCTTGGTACTATATTCGATATGTGGATCCTTGTTATCAAAATGGATTGGCGTCTGAAGAGGCTATACGATATTGGCTACCCGTAGATACCTATATTGGCGGAAAAGAACACACCAATTTACATCTTTTATATGTTCGTTTTTGGCATAAGTTTCTCCAAGATATTGGTATTGTCCATTGTCCAGAACCCTTCGCGAAACTCAGAAATCAGGGCATGGTATTGGCAGAAGATGGTAGAAAAATGTCAAAATCGTTAGGAAATGTAATCAACCCAGATGAAGTACTCGACCTTTATGGAGCCGATGTAATACGAATGTATGAAATGTTTATGGGGCCTTTTGAACAAGAATCTCTGTGGAACACACAAGGCGTAGAGGGGATTAAACGATTCATTAACAAGGTGTGGTTTCTGTGTAAAGACGGGATCATACG
Organism: Caldisericia bacterium; assembly: GCA_028700655.1. Taxonomy (GTDB): domain Bacteria; phylum Caldisericota; class Caldisericia; order UBA6126; family UBA6126; genus JAGLCW01. The sequence goes on along the minus strand of JAQVSG010000042.1, from coordinate 2,931 downwards.
AAATGAAAATCCTTCTGACGACACGCTCCGACAAATGCACAAAACGATTAAGAAAGTGACTGAGGATATTGATTTATTCTCGTTTAATACTGCTATATCTGCCTTGATGATTTATGTGAATCATTTGCAGAAGCTTTCTTTCCTTCCTACAATATCTTTGGGAATTCTGCTTCAGCTTTTAGCCCCTTTTGCCCCTCATATTTGTGAAGAGTTATGGCATGAAACGGGTCATAAAGATTCCATTTTCCGTTCTTCGTGGCCTACCTATCAGGATCAATATTGTGAAGATCTTGAAATTGAAATCGCCATTCAAATAAATGGGAAAGTGAGAGACAAGATTGTTGTCCCTTCTGATATCGAAGAAGATACTTTGAAAGAGAATGTTTTGCAAAGAGAAAAGATACAAAACTTTACTAGGGACAAAACAATTCAGAAATGGATTGTTGTTCCTTCAAGACTTGTGAATATCATTATTAAGTAATCGTATAAGAAAGAGGGTATATGGGTCCATTAGGTGCAAATGATATTGGATTTATTATTGGTGGTTTGGGTGTTTTTTTGTATGGCTTATTTACTTTTAGCGAATATTTAAAAGATGTTGCAGGAGATCGTTTAAAAAGTATTTTGAATTCTGCCACTCAATCACCGTGGATAGGGTTGCTTACGGGTGCTCTTCTGGCTTCATTGGTGCAGTCTTCTTCTGTGGTTACAGTGATCACTTTGGCCTTTGTCAATTCAGGGCTTTTAACTTTTGAACAGTCTCTTGGGCTCATATTTGGAGCTAATATCGGAACCACTATTACAGCACAGATAATTGCTTTTAACATAGCCCAGTGGGGATTCTATATTATACCATTGGGTCTTTTGGTTGTTTTTATTGCGAAAAGACGAAGACCTAAGGCAGTTGGTAATTCCATTGTTTCTTTTGGTTTTTTGTTAATGGGGCTAAGCCTTATGACATCAGGCTTAAAACCTCTCCGTCAATACGAACCTTTTGTACAACTGATGGCAAGCTTTGGAGACTCCCCTATTCAAGGAATCCTTGCAGCAACACTCTTTACGGGGATTGTGCAATCGTCGTCGGCCACCACTTCGTTGGTTGTAACCATGGCAAAAGAACAATTGTTAAGTATAAAAAGTGCTATCCCTTTGGTTTTAGGCGCTAACATTGGAACCACTATCACCGCTGCACTTGCCTCTATTGGTGCTAATAAAAACGCAAAACGTGTCGCGATGGCACATTTTATCTTTAATTTATCGGGGGTTATTGTTGTATATCCCTTTATTGTCAACGGTTGGTACTCCGACCTTGTAGTACATGTAACAAGTTATACAACAGGAGGACATTATACTCTACAACGATTGATTGCAAACAGCCATACTGTTTTTAATGTTGTATGGTCGGTTTTTTGGTGTTGGCAAGTCACATTGTTTGCCCGATTTGTAAAATTCCTTATCCCTGGAGAAATGACAAAATTAGCTTTAAAATCTTATCTAGATAAGCGCTTAATTAGTACACCATCCTTGGCACTAGAAGCCTGTCGAGAAGAACTATCCAGAATGGCAGGATTGGCTCACGATATGGTTGAGGGACAGATGGCCGTGATTTTAAAAAAGAAACCTTTTAAAGATGCCAAAGAAGTATGGGAAATAGAGAAAATTGTGAATCAGATCAACCGTGATACCATTGTGTATTTAAAAGACCTATACAATAGCAATTTAACGGAAGAGGAGAGCAAAATTGCCCTGAACTATATGCATGTTTCTTCTGATCTAGAAAGATGGGGTGATCATGCAACCAATCTTTATGAAGTAGCGGAGCATGTTTTTGAGAATAACACCAATTTGTCCGACGACAATTTGAATCAGTTGGGAGACCTGTTCCATGTGGTGAAAGACAATATGAAAATTGCAAGCACTCTTTTGTCTTCTTCCCGCGACCATTTTCAGATTTCTGAGATGGACGCAATGTACATAAAAGCTAGGAAAAGGGAAAGAGAAGTAGATCATTTATCCGAGGTTATCAAAGAAAACAATGTAAATCGGTACATGAATTCTCTCACAGAGGATCTAAGCATTGATAATGCTGTGATCATTAACGACCTATTGACGAATCTTGAAAGAATTGGAGATCATGCCTACAACATTGTGAAATACTTCACAATACCAAAAGAAAAAGACAAATTTGCAGGGTCCATGTAAATCCTTGCATTTATCTTGTCGATAAAAGAAAAAAGCCAGGGAAATTCCCTGGCTTTTTTATGGAAGGTAAGAAATTATTTTTGTTGCAAGATCTTTAAAACTAGAGGCAGAAGGTGAATCGGGCTCTTGCATAACCACTGGTTTTTGGTTGTTCCCACACGTGCCGATTTGCTGGTCAATAGGTATTTTAGCTAGCAGAGGTGCTTTCATAAGATCGGCCATCAATTGCCCCCCACCTTCACCAAATATTGGGTAGGTATTGCCGGTATCGGGAGCTTTAAAAAAACTCATGTTTTCAACAATCCCGGTGACGGGGATTTGGAGTTTTTGGAACGTTTTAAAAAATCTTGTGGCATCATCTGTAGAAACTTTAGACGGAATAGTGACAACAAGACCTGCATCGAGAGGTAGAGATTGTCCCACGGTTAACATGGCGTCGCTTGTGCCAGGAGGAAGGTCAATAAGAAGATAGTCTAGCTCTCCCCATTGAGTCATTGTATATAGCTGTTGAATGGCATTGGAAATCATAGGTCCTCGCCAAACAATAGGTTCGTTGTTTCCCTGTGTGAGGAATCCAATGGAGATAATTTTGACACCATATTGTTCTACGGGCTGCATTGAAGTATTATTGCCAATGGGGTGTTTCTGGGTATTGAACATGACGGGAATATTGGGTCCTAAAACGTCAGCATCCAATACACCTACCTTTTTCCCTTGTTTTACTAGTGC
>JAQVSG010000132.1 GCA_028700655.1 Caldisericia bacterium | reverse complement strand
GACCCAACTTGTGGGTCAGGATCATTACTTATTAAAGCATACAACAAAGTACCATCTAAAAAAGTTCAAATTTATGGTCAAGAACGTAATGGGCAAACCCAATCACTTGCTCGAATGAATATGTTCTTGCATGGTATTGATGATGCAAAAATTGCATGGGGAGATACCCTTGCTAATCCTCTACATTTAGAAAATGATAAACTGATGAAGTTCCAGGTAGTTGTTGCCAATCCTCCGTTTTCACTAGATAAATGGGCATCAGGATTCTCTGGTGAAAGCAATGGGAAGTTTACAATGGAAGCATCACTTGACCCATATCATCGTTTTGAATGGGGAGTACCTCCAAAATCAAAAGGAGACTATGCTTTTGTTTTACATATGTTGAACTCACTATCTGAAGGTGGACGCATGGGTGTAGTTTTACCACATGGTGTCTTATTTAGAGGAGCAGCAGAAGGACGCATAAGAAAACAAATCATCAAAATGAATTTGCTAGATGCAGTAATAGGTTTGCCTGCTAATCTATTCTTTGGAACTGGTATACCCGCTACCATTCTTGTATTTAAGCAGAATCGTAAAAGAAATGATATCTTATTCATCGATGCTTCTCAGGAAGATATGTATGAAAAAGCGATAAATCAAAATAAACTCCGAGAAAAAGACATAGAAAGAATTGTTGAGACTTACGAAAAATACGAAACAATTGACAAATATTCATATGTAGCTACAAAAGACGAAATTAAAGAAAATGATTACAACTTAAATATTCCTAGATACGTTGATACTTTTGAAGAGGAAGAACTTGTTGATCTTGATGAAGTTAAAGAAAACATTGCATCTATCAAAGAAGAATTAGAAGAAGTAGAAAAACAGATGGAAAAATATCTTGATGAATTAGGATTATAGGTGTAACTATGTATTCTATACCAAAAGACTGGAAACTAGTCAAATTCAAGGATGTTTTTGAGAGAATAACCAAAAAAAATAGAGAAAATAATCAAAATGTTTTAACTATATCTGCACAGTATGGGTTAATCAGCCAGGAAGAATTTTTTAATAAAATTGTAGCAAGCAATGACAAAAGCAATTATTATTTATTAAATAAAGGAGACTTTGCATATAACAAAAGTTATTCAAATGATTATCCATATGGAGCATTTAAAAAATTAACTAGATATGACAAAGGAATTGTTTCTCCTTTATATATTTGCTTTACGCCAAAAGAGAATATTGTTCCAGAGTATTATGAGAATTTTTTTGAATCAAGATTTTTTGATAAAGAGATAAATGCTATTGCACAAGAAGGTGCTAGAAATCATGGGTTACTCAATATGGCTGTTGGTGATTTTTTTAATACAAAACTTCCAATGCCACCCTTCAAAGAGCAAAAACAAATAGCAAATATTCTTTCAACATGGAATCGTGCTATTGAGTTGAAAGATACGCTAATTAATAAGAAAATGGAACTATTGGCTGCAACGATACAACGTTATAAAAGAAAGTTGTTTGAAAGTATAGATTTTGATAAATGGACAACAACAAAGTTGAAGAAAGTATTTTCTGTACGTAAAGAAATGGATTATGAGAGTGAAGAACAACCATTATATTCGTTTACTATAGAAAAGGGTGTTTCGCCGAAAACAGATAGATATAATCGAAGTTTTCTTGTTAAAGGTGATAAAAAATACAAAGTAACAAAATTTAATGATTTGGTATATAATCCTGCCAATTTAAAATATGGAGCGATTTCAGTTAATAAAAATCCAGATAGCGTACTTATATCACCAATTTATGAAACTCTTTATGTAAAAGATACCAATAAATATGATATTGATTTCTTTAAGTATTTTTTAACTACATCCGAAATGATTAGTTATTATAAATCTAAGGTTGAAGGTACTTTAGTTGAGAGATCAGCAGTAAAAGTAGATCAGTTTCTTTTATTTACGCTTGATGTACCTGAGTACAATGTACAAAAACGGGTTACTAATCATTTAAACACTATAGATAAGTCAATTGACATTTTAAAGAGACAAAAAGAAATGTTAGAACTACAGAAAAAAGGATTAATGCAAAGATTATTAACTGGACAACTAAGAGTGCAAGTATGATGCACTCTCTTTCCAATTGAGAGGTGAAACCATGGATTATAAAAGTTATGACGAAATGAACATCTCACAGATTCCAGCACTCGAAGTATTAGAAAATATGGGGTATCAAGTGATTCGTGAATCAGAGAGTACTTATGTCTATAATGATTTACGTGAAAGTATGTATAGTGTTTTGCTAAAACCTGTATTAAAAGAACAACTAAAACAAATAAACTCATATGAATTCAAAGGTCAAATTCATACTTTTTCTGATGTGAATATTGAACAAGCTATCAATGACATTGATATGGCTTTAACAGATGGACTAATCAAAACGAATGAAAAAATATATGATACTTTAATACTAGGCAAAAGTTATGAAGAAAGGATATCTGAGGAGGATGGTTCACGTTCTTTTAACATGTACTTTATTGACTTTGATAACCCAGAAAATAATATATTTCATGCGATAGAAGAGTACTCTGTAGAGACTGAATCAGGAGATTCAACGGCTAGACCAGATATCGTTTTGTTTGTGAATGGAATACCATTTGGGGTTATAGAATGCAAGAAAGCATCTATATCAACCAGTCAAGGAATTAGTCAGATGATACGAAACCAAGGACAAACATATATCCCTAACTTATTTAAGTTTGTTCAAATCGTCATGGCCACAAACAAAAATGAAACCAAATACGCAACAGTTGGTACTCCTTCTAAGTTCTGGAGTTTTTGGAAAGAAGATAAAGAATCAG
>JAQVSG010000041.1 GCA_028700655.1 Caldisericia bacterium | reverse complement strand
CTAGGGCTAAGCATTGTATTTTATCACTCTCCAATAATGAACTACTACTATGTTAGTGATGACTAACTTTATGTCAATAGAGAAGAATGAAAAGTTAGGAGTATCTAACTATCTTTTTTGATGCTTCTTAGAAATATGCTTTGATGGCGTTACCCAAATCGTCCGGTAATATAATCCATGGTTTCTTTGTTCTTGGGTTTGATGAAAATGCTTTTCGTTTCTCCATATTCTATACACTCGCCCATTAGTAAGAAAGCAGTGTAATCAGAAGCTCGTGCAGCTTGTTGCATATTATGTGTCACAATGATAATTGTGTATTCTTCTTTTAACTCTTGCATGGTTTGCTCAATTTTTGCCGTTGCAATTGGATCCAAAGCAGAACATGGTTCATCCATTAAGATAATTTTGGGTTCAATGGCCAAAGTACGTGCTAAGCACAGTCGCTGTTGTTGACCTCCCGACAAAGACAATCCAGATTTTTTCAAATCGTCTTTTACTTCATCCCATATGGCTGCTTTGCGCAAACTTTTCTCCACAATTTCATCCAATACTTTTTTTCTTCTTTCCCCGGCTATTCTAGGTCCATAGGCAACATTGTCATAAATACTTCGAGGCAAGGGGTTGGGTTGTTGAAACACCATTCCAATTTTAGTTCTAATCTCCACTGGATCGGTTTCTTTAGCATAAATATTGGTATCCCCATATATCGCTTTTCCTTCAATACGAATATTGGGGATAATATCGTTCATGCGGTTGAAGCAACGCAAGTAAGTGGACTTCCCGCACCCGGAAGGCCCCATGATGGCGGTGATACTTCTCTCTTCAAAAGAAAGAGAAACATTTTTTAACGCTTGTTTTTTCCCATACCATAGGGAAAGGTCTTGTGAATAAAGCACTGTTTTCATAAAACTATACTCCCTGTTTAAGGAATCTTCTTGAATATAGGTTACTGAATAGCCGTATAAGGCCATTCATAAGAACAATAATAAGAATCAAAATGACAGCAATGCCCATGGCTTGGGATATCAAATCATACCGAGTTACAGTACCAGTGCTCGGGGCTTCCGTTGCCAAATAGAACAAATGCAATGCCAATGTACGGGCTCCGTCGAAGGGAGATGTTGGAACAAAAGGGCTAAACCCTGCTGTGGCAAGAAGTGGTGCCGTTTCGGCAACCACTCTACCCATACAAAGTATGATTCCGGTAATAATACCTGGTAGTGCTGAGGGAAGCACAACAAACCAGGTTGTTTCCCATTTTGTGGCTCCTAACCCTAGAGAGGCTTCTCTCCAAGATTTTGGAACTCCTTTTAAAGCTTCTTCTGTAGCCGTGACCATAAAGGGTAGCGACAAACAAGCCATGGTTAAAGCACCGGCAAGAATACTCGCATGCCCAATAAGGGTAACAAACAAGGCTACTCCAAACAATCCAAAAATAATCGATGGAATTCCGGCCAAACTGCTAAGAGCATATCGTATGAAATGTGTGATTCCATTGACAGGTGCATACTCAGACAAATAGATAGCGGCGCCAACTCCCAATGGGATAACAAACAAAAGTGTCATAAATATCAAATAAATAGTGCCAACAATGGGTGCCAACAATCCGCCTTTTGTAGTGGGACCAAACACAAAAGCCATGTTTAAAGAATTCCAACCGTGAACGACGCAATATAACACCAAAAACAGAAGAGCTCCCATAACAACAAAGGTAATGAATGATAAGGCAACCCAAGCAATCGATTGTGATGTTTTTGGATTCATCATGCTTGGACTCCCTTCTTGCTCAACGTAAAGCTGATGCTATTAAAAACAAACACAAACAATAACAAGATGATTCCACATCCAAACAAAGCATGAATGTGGGTGCTACCAAGGGCAGCTTCTTCAATTTGTCCAACAATATTACTTGTCAATGTTCGGGAAGGATCAATAAGACTTTTGGGAATACTGAAAGAATTTCCAATGACCATATAGATGGCCATAGCTTCTCCAATCGCTCTACCAACACCTAGTATTACCGCACTAATAATACCGGATTTGGCAGCCGGTAAAATAACATGCCAGATAGTTTGCCACTTTGTAGCTCCCAATGCCAACGAGGCTTCCTTATATTTTGTAGGTACAGCACGCAATGTATCTTCACTAACAGAAACAATGGTGGGTATGGTCATAAGTATTAATACAGTTATAGCAGCTAGTAGACTATAACCAGGAGGACCAAGGTGTTCGCGAATCAGAGGAACCAAAAACACCATTCCAATAAGACCATACACAACCGATGGGATGCCCACCAATAAATCAATGCACGGTCGAACGATTTCACGAAGGAAATGGGGGGCAATATTGGTCATAAAAACTGCAATGGCAATACTCACAGGAGCAGCTACCAGGATACTCCCAACTGTCACATAAATAGATCCAATAATAAGAGGCAAAGCTCCAAACGTGTTGTCAGCTAAACTCCATTTTTGGCCAAAGAGGAAATTCCAAAGCCCGTTTTCCATAAAAGCTAAGAATCCGTTATCAAAGATAAAATAAATAATTCCTACTAAAATTAATAAAGAAACGAAGGCGGTTCCTAGCAATACCCATTTCATTGTTTGTTCAATCGTTTTTTTATTCACGTCGAAATCCCCTTTTTCAAATAAAGCCCAGCGCTTTAAAGGAGGGGGTAGACCAGCGCTGAGCTTTATTGCTTCAGTTTACTAAACTAATGGACTAATGGCACAAATCCATTATCTGCAACTATTTTTTGCCCTTCTTCACTGCGGCAAAAGTTCAAGAAAGCATTAACAGCGTCACTTGGGATCGTTTGAGTAATGAAATACAAACGTCGAACAATGGGGTAAGATCCATCTTGACATGTTGCAATGGAACATTCCACATCATTCAGAGGTAAAGCTTTTACACCATTAATGTACCCTAAAGATACATAACCAATACCACTGGCATCTTCTTGAATTCCAATTTGGACTTCACCGTTGGATTTTTTGGCCAATGCTGTTGGAGAGACAGAAAGCTTCTTGAGTACTATGGAATCGAAACAATCACGTGTTCCAGATCCTTCTTCTCTACCATAGACAGTGATTTGAAGATCATTACCGCCTACTTCTGACCAATTTGTGATTTCACCAGTGTAGATTTTTGTAACTTGTTCGATGGTTAATCCTTGAATTGGGTTGTTTTCATTTACAATAATGGCCACACCATCACGTGCAACAGGGATAGAAATCAAATCCGTTTCCGAAATTTTAACTTCACGAGAAGCAGCTCCGATATCAACAGTACCCGCTGCACATTGTTTGACACCGGCGCTAGAGCCACCCCCAGTATACGTGATTTCGAGATTGGGATACATATCCATAAAAGCCAATGCAAATTTTTCAGCAATTGGTAATACGCTGGTTGATCCCGCTTCTCGGATAATGCCAGAATAGGTTATTTCTTGCTCTGTTGTTCCCGCACCCGCATTGCTGCTTGAAGACTGGTCTCCACATCCAACAGTAACGAGGCTAATGCCTGCAACAAAACTAAGTACAGCCACAAGGGATACAATTTTATTCCATCTTACGTTCATACATTTTCCTCCTAAGAGAATGGTAAATTTCGTACAATGTATGGTGTAACATGAAAGTATTAAGAAATGATTAAGAAACCTTTAAGGTATGGTTAAATTTTCAATCCCCGGGAAGGACAAAACGATCCCACCCGGGGCATAAAGAAGTACAAAACATGCACAAAGGATTATTTACCTGTGTAAAGCAATTGTATTTTGACTTGCGTAATGTTGTCGGCAGCATCGATCGATCGAATGCGAAGAAGTTCGTCATCGCGGGTCATGGTATATTGATATTCAAACGATCCATCCCCTTCTAAAGGCACCTCTTCGGAACCAATTTTTAGTTTGACTCCAGGTTCTGTTTTACCACAAACCTGAAAAGTTTTTGAAGTGGTTTCGTAAATCATGGGAAGGTCTACTTCCAAAAATGGGGGGATGGAATCTTTTATAATGATGCTCCGGAAATAAGCTTGTCTGCCATCTTTCGCAGTTGCTTTAATTTCAATTGGATTCTCGCCTTCTTGAAGTCGTAAGCGTTCATAAAAATAACCATTTGCGTATGCTACGCTAGTTAAACTGTTGATTTCAAGAATAGTGAAGGGTTCTGTTTCTCCCTCAATGGTAAACTCTTTTTCCTTTGTTACGATCCCTTCTAGGGGTATATTTACTTGGATGGTTAAGGGTTGGGGTACGATTACATGGATTTCAACATCAATTGTTTTCTTTCCTTTATTGGTCGAAATGAGAACTTGTCCAGATGTCGCTCCGTTGGGAAGTGCAGAAGTATCCATGGTGAGATAGAAAGTTTGAATATTCTGCGTAATCTTCTGAGGAGTAACTTGCATCCAGGATTCTGCCCCAGCTACACTACCTTCTAGAACATCGGTCCCCGTCCAAACTATTTGAAATTGCCTTTGAACAGTGTCGCCCTGTTTTGTTTCTCCAATAATGATCGATGATGGTTCTACAAAAAGAATAGGAAGTGCATTTTCTGAAAAACAATACAATACGTTTCCTGATACAAACACTTCTTCACCTGTTACCACAGGCATTCTTCCGTAGGAACCGGTAGCATATCGGAATTTTATCGATCCATCGGATTTATCAATGCAAAGAAAATCGCCTTCGTAAAGGATCGTATACAAGTAGTTCTTCGAAGCCATGAGTTCTGTAAAATAGGAGAATCGGTCATCAAAACGCTTTTCCCACCAAAACTTTTCCAGGTTGTAATTAATGCAATACATCCGTCCTGTAAAGGAACACAAATATATGGCGTCTTGCGCTAATGTGGGTGCAAAACGACCAAAATTTTCTTCAGAAAACCGCATACTTTTTTCTAGCTTTCCGGTTTGTAAATGAATTTTCTGCAGCCAACTTTCATTGGCTGGCCCACCTCTTCCTCTACCCATCATCATTGGATTCTCAGTGATATACATATAGTCATCTTTGACACTTGGAGTACCCAGAAAGCCATTTTCTCCCAAAGGTTTTACAGTCCAAATTTGGCGTTGTGTTTCAAGATCAAATGCATAGATATGAGGAAACACGATAGTGCGGGTTGCTTGGTCATAACGAATCGCTCCGCCCATAATGATAGAACCACTTTTCGTCAAGTAATCTCCCCAAAAAGCAAAATCTTCGATGGAAAGAGTTTGTATGATCTCTCCTGATTCACTGATCTGGTGAATATCTCCACCCATGGTTTTACTAAATGTGCTATTCATTTTTCCAGTAGAAATAAAAATGTCTTTACCATCCGCCAAAGGAGGACTAATCACCAATACCTGTTCGATTCGTTTTGACCAAAGTTCTTTGCCGGTTTGTAAATCCACTGCATACAATAGGCAAGAATCATCTTCTATCCCGCGACGGCTAAAAATGGGACCATAGGTCACATACATATGTGTTGCACTAATATCAATCCCAACGACATACCTTTTTTCTTCCAATGGATACTTCCAAAGGACCGAAGCATCTTTTTTAGAAATAGCATGAATATATCCGCTATGATCTGCAAAATAAAGAACATCTCCATAGGTTTGTATATCGGTGATGTAATCGCCATAGAATGGATAGCGCCAAAGCATGGAGATGGCATGACTAGTTTCTTGATGGATATATCCAGTGTGCTGGCTGTTTCCTTTGAACCCATGAAAATAGAAAGGAGTTTCCTCTGGTGGAGAATCCTCATCACTCGATAGAATTCCGAATTCAGAATGCGCATTTTGAAGCACATTGGTATTCGGTAGTTTTTCTTCCGGTACCGCTGAAATATTTGGATGTGAGGATTTACCCGGTTGGTAATATTGTGGAAGGGTAATGTTGGTAAAATTTGGACAACCTAAAAACAAGGTCTGGTAGCTTTGAAGATGAAAATCTTCATTGGCATGAACACTTGGTAGATCCAAGGTTGAAAGTATATTGACAAAAATGAAGGCTATCACGACAACGACAATCCATTTGGTATGGGTTAGTTTTTTCATGGTTCCACCACCGATAGAAAAGCTTCTGCCTCAAAATATGTTCCTTTTAATGCATATATTCTTACCTTTTCTTTTTGGGGCGATGGAGTAATTTGGAAAGTAGCTATTCCGTCCTGGTTTGTTAATGCTGTATATGAAAAACCTTCTCCAGCGACCGATACGGTAACTCCTTCAACCGGAGCATTGGTACCTTTTTCGCAAAGTTTTATTGATAGATGATTCTCAATGTTTTGGATAAGATCTTTTTGATACGGAAACTCAATGCGCAATGCTTTCAAAATATCAAAATCAATATGCAAATCGACAACATATTTTAAAGGACTAACAAAAGTACTTGGGTCCGATAGATGCAAATTGTTTTCGCTAGAGTACAACAGAGAAGCAGTGGCTTCTCCAATGCCAGTAGGAGTAAAAGAAAGAGTTGCTCTTCGATTGTACTTATCAACACTTTCTAATCCGGCGTATATTGAACTTTCATGTTGGTTCCCCTGAAGATGAACCCATCCACCGTCAATGGGAAAATCTCGGCTATCTGCTGGTTGTAAATACACATGCAGAGAATTTGTCATACCATATACCAAATCGTAATTTTTAGAGCTGAGTAGGTCTCGACGAATGGGCATTTGGGTCTCAGAATCACGAATCAAGGATACGGGAGGACGAATTGCAATGTCTCTTTGAGGGAACGCGTCCCAATCCAATTTAAAAATTCCATCGGCCATAGAGTATCCATTCACCGAATCCCAATTTTTGCGATAGCGTCCGTAAATCGAATTGGGGCTATCTGAAAACGTTGGTGGTTTACCTACAACATCGCTAAAGATAGTAGAGTCAGAAAAATCATTGCAATTGACCAAAACACCAATATCGCATACATCTTCTGCATAGATGAAAAACCACACTTCCCCGTTTTGGTCAATAGGAAAAGAATCTTCTGAGGTTAACATGCCATCATTGTTAAAATCAGGAAACATATAGACTCCATCATGCGAATTTCCATAAATACAACCAAATCCCCATCCATCTTCTAGAATCATGGTTGGATTTGGCTGAATTAATCCTGTTTTTGAATAAAGGCCTGCATCATACATGGTATTGGTAGTATTGTAATAAACCGGTTCTCCTGTTTTGATATAGTCGTTGCCATCAAATCCTGCCATTTGAAAGGTATTGGACGGATCTACAGAAATATTCTCTAAATCTTGTAAAATGCTCATATGTAAAAAATATCCATCTGGCACATAGTCAAATTCCTCCCCAAGATCAAAACTCGCTGGTTTTGTTGTATAGGGAGTCATACGTCCAGAATGGGATATCGTTTCAGCAGATTGTTCATTTCGAAATGGATTTTTTCGATTCACACCCTTGATGAGTACTCCTTGTGGTGTATACGCTTGAATAGACAATAAGTACACCTTGTTCACCCCTGCTGTCATCAAAAAATCAGGATCGCGGACATCCATAGCACCACGAATATTGCCTTGACGGTCTAATACAAGGGGCATAATAGAATACTCAACGGTAGGAGGAGCGACCGTAACAAAGGTACGCCCCACATGGAGGTGATCTGGCGAATACACTGTAACTTCAAAAGCACCCTCATCGTTGGCACAAAAGTTTTGAAATTTATACTTTCCTTCGTAGCTTTGTTTAAAATCTATCCGGATGGGGGAAAAGGGATTGTTTGGCTTGGAGTACATTTTTCGGTTACAAGCATCAATGTTGTCTTGGTTGTGCAAATCGGTTCGAGTCCAATAGTATTGTGGAAGAGGCTCTTTGGGGGTATCCACAAACAAATGCTGCCAGGCATCCTCTTCGTCCACATCACTTCGTCCACTAGAATCCATCACTCCAAATGAGAAATTCATAGGTGTACCGGAAGAGTCCTGCACCTGGATCGTTAGAGGGTTTCCGGGATCTACCAGTTCAGCAATACACCCTGCCGTTAAGGGCGAGGGATAGGTGTTGACAAACAAATCTTCATGAGGTTGTATTCGTATTGATTTCTCTCCTGCCAAATACACTTCATGGGAACGACCCCAAAACAACGGAGTAAAAGCACGGTCGCCATTATCATCATAAAATTTGTAGGCTTGCAAATAAATAGGAGTTACTTCTTCGGTGGATATAATATGATCAGGTCTTCGAGAAAAAGTGTCCCCTTCTCGACTACAAAAATCTACCCCATACTGTGTAATTTGTGTTCCGGTTTCTTCAGTTAATTCCAAAGGATACACACCGTTGTCTACATTTTTAGTTCGTCCATCAAATACTCCTCCTGCCCAACAGTTTGTGTCGGTATAGTATGTGCCAATCACTTCTGTTTCCCAATCTGCAAACGACACTTTCCCATCTTCATTTAAATCAAGCCATGAACCTCCACCAAAATTAATGCGTCCATCTCCAGCACCAATTTCATAGGGGTCAAGTGCCATCGCGTTGTGTAGCCGAATCCCTCGATCTTGCCATAGAATAACATATGCATTATTGCAAAGATCGACTTCTTGATACGGTTCTTTTTCGTACAGGGTAGGTTTTAGTACATGATCCGTAAAAACTTCCAGGCTTTCTGGAATGTTTTCAAAATCTAGCCCATGCACAGGTATCCCAACAGATGGTTCTTCTTCGCAACAGTTTCCCATTTCAACAGAAGTTCCATCTGCTAACAGAACAGTAATATGAAGAGTACCGCTTCGCAAGAGAGTAATCTCTGGAATCTTAATGACAAAGGGTATCCCTGTATAATCTAAAATGCGTGTTCTTACTAACAAAGGATTCCAATCCCCGGGTTCAATGAAAATTTCATCCTTCCCAAAACCAATGGACCCTGTCCAGTCATCACCAGGCATTTGATACCATTTTGCGATGCTACGATCAATAACAAGTGTCCCACTATCGTTGTAGATTAATGGGATTCGACTAGAAGGAACCACACTTCCGTCGTCACGATCTAAAATCTGTGGACACTTGAAAGGTCCATCCACAATAATTTTGTTGATACGCAGATGGCTTGGAACATTTTCTCCAAAAGACAGAAAATCACCTGACTTTGTTTGCAATGTAAAAATGAAATCATAATCTGTCATGGGGAACTGTTCAGCCCCCAGTTTTCGAAATGGACTTTCTTCATAAATCATGCTAGAAATGGTGGGAGTAGCACAAAATCCAAACGAACCTGCGCCCCTAGAATACATTCTTCGATACGATGTACGGCCAACATGAGACTGTCCTGCAGGATAGGCAATAAAATCTAAGTTCCATTTACGGATTAACGGATTATAGGGAGATACAATCACAGGATCTTTTAAAAAATACAAAGGATCTTCGCCTGCCGTATAATCAACATCAGAATACTGCAATCCATGGTCGACGATTGCCATATTGGTAAAATTTACATCTTCCACAGCAGGAGTTTGCAGTACTTGTTGTCCGATATATTGGATTTGACCTGTCTCAATTTGTAAAAAACAGGGTGGGTGAAGAATAGCCTTATTGTAGTCATACAAAGCATTTTTTGCATATGTACGTAATGCAATCGTATCCTCACCATACAGTGGCTTCAGTGCAATAGGGAAGTCACCGCCAGGATCTCCTTCATTTAAACTCCCATAGGTTTCGAACAAAACATCGACTCCAAATTTCTCAACTCGAGCATTTGCGATACGAATAACATGATTTTTGTATACAACCTCATGATCTTTTCCGTCAAAAATACCTATTTCATCATTTTTAGTGATTTTATTGAAGCCAAGAACATCCTCTGCATTCAGAAAAAATTCTTCTGAGCAATCTGTATTGGAAAATGTAGCTTGCTCATATACAAATATTGGAGCAGAAAGATGATCAGAAAAATTTAAGACTCCTTTTGGTTCCAGATCTTCCCATAGCCAGAAGCAATAGCTTAGATCTGTGTTGACTTGTACAATAAAACGTTGAATACCCGAGGGCATAGGGGCATATGCGGAAAACAAATAATCCAGTCCCGCACCTTTTGCATTGTAATTGCCAACGATCATTTCACCGGCCTGAGAGGCAATAACTGCATAAGGATCGTTCAAATCGGTAGGATTATCTGCGTCTTCCATTGATGCCCAAAAATTGGGGTATCGCATATCAAAAGAACAGATACAATCCTTGGAAGGTTTCACAGAGGCATCTTCAGGATAGACATTGAAGGGGACAACAGTGCAATAATCGGGTGTAAAATTCTCTGGTAAAAGTTTTTGATATCGCTTTTCTCTACGGTCTATCTCGGTTTGATAAAAATACGAGTTATATACAGGATCTTCTATGTCGATACTTGGATAATCAATTCCTGGTAAATCGACAAATACCAAAAGAGATAGTGGGTATTCCCATCCCTTTATTGTCAGACTACTGGTCAAAGGGGTAACTGAAAAGTTCTCGTTGTTTACTTCTTTTGTATTGTGCAAATATCTCATCGTAAACGGCATAGGATCCATAGAGGAAAGCAAAGAAGGTTCATCAATAAAGATACAAACAGATTGGTTTTCTTTTTGGGGGATCAAACCAACACCAAGTTCTGTAGTTTTTTCAACTTGAAATTCAGAAGACGTCTGCACCTGAAGTGGTTGGTTTCCGGGAAGAATGGGTAGGTCAATAGAAGAAAAAATCCCATTGTAGCGCATGGATACTCCATAAAACTGTGAAAACCTATAGAAAAAACAGGTGGGTTTAACCAATGTACCTTCGCTATAGTAAACTCCATAGTTGCGTACTGGAGTGATCCGAATATCATGGGCTTGCACTTTTGATATACGGGCAACCGAAGACTGCTTCTTATAGATTGGTTCTCCAGGTTCTATGGTGCCATTTTGATCATTCTCTGACAAGTCGCTCCCCTGGTCTGTCCAAAGATACTCTGAAGAAATATCCGATAATATACGTCCAACATCGGCATCTCCAGTAGTTACTTTGGTACCAGGAGTATACTCTATGGTCTGAAAATTTATTTGTACCGAAGTGCTAAGAATTCGATCGTCTCCTTCTGAAACAGTATAATCGTTATCGTTGTCTCGATAGATCGGATCTCCGACTCCCAAGCCATTACCAGTCGCATCATAAAACCGAATAGAGGGTTCCATAGGGAAAAGAGTTTGATGCAAATCAATATCGGCACTTCGGTTTGACAATCCAAGAATCTCTTCGGACTGTCCTTCTTCGTGAAAATTATCAAACAAGTCTTTTGCTCGCAATGGAGTGTTTTTTATTGCTCGTTTGTTGTTGATACCGTTGTCATAAAACCACTCCATTCCCATATATCCTGCATAATGAGGAGATACGGGCATAATAAAAGTGGAAAAGATATACGAATCTCCTTCGACTAAAACTCCTTTTGAAAGTGATGAAAATGCGGGTGAAATGTCGGGATTTTGTGAATGAATTCGTACAGAAAAGAAATCGTCCATCCCCTGCAGAATATTGGTTTGAAAACTCATGGGCAAACTTTTTCCAGTGGAAGGGAGTTCAAAAAGGCAAAAAGCATCGCTAGTATGAATTCCATAGTGAACAAGAGTGTAGTCTGCTGGATGGATTTGAATATCAATCGGTGTCAATCGCACCGAAGACTCTACAGCCTTTTGTGATGAGGGTTCCAGCACTCTATAAACAAATTCTTGAAAAAAGGAGTACCCATATTTTGATTGATTGCTATATAGACCATCTAGTAAGACTTGATCTGAATGCAATTCGTTTCCTTGAAAAGAAATCAGT
>JAQVSG010000131.1 GCA_028700655.1 Caldisericia bacterium | reverse complement strand
ACATCAATAGACTTCGTATCCTACCTTCAATAGAATTCACAGCATCAACGCTTACATTGTCAGAAACATCCTCACCCGTCACAATCTCTTTTCTTGCTTTTTCATGACAATCATTGTCCTTGTCATAAGGACAAATTTGTATATTGATACTCCGGTCGTTTGGATATCGCAAACAAATTGCATGAAGTCCCGTTTTTGCAGCTTCCTCATTTAAAACGGTATAGAAATCAGGTGTTGCTCCTGTCCCTGGCAAAAAAACCCACAAAGTACCTGTTTTTTGATCGGTAGAATCAGGGATACTTACATAATGTGGCTCATTCCATTTCTGAATCGAAGAATTTGTCTCAGAGGGCAAAATCCATCTTGAATGAATCGTACTTTCGCTATTCGTTTGTTTCACAACCATATTCTGCGAATCTGATGCAGCCACCCAATGAGTCCCAAAAAGGATCCAGCTGGAGAGCATAATACTCAACATGACTGAAATCAATTTTTTCATGTTCCACCTCACTACTCTATTTTACAAGATTCTTACCTGTTTTACGCAACATTGCACAAAAAAGTTACACATTGCACTGTACACTTTGTGATTCTAATTTGTGAGATACCCACACAATCCGGAAAACAAATCTTTGAAATTTTGTCATATTACTATTATTGTATATAATCTTTTTATGACATTGACTATTTTTATTGTAGGAGGGTTTTATGGACAAAACATTATTCAATCTTGGCACAAAACTAAAAGAGCTTCGGGAGCAAGCAGGCTTCACACAAAGTAATATTGCCAATTTCCTGAAAGTAGACCAAAGCCTAGTATCCAAAATTGAAAAAGGAGAACGTTCTATCACAACGGACATGCTCGAACGTCTATCCACCTTATTTGGAGTGAGTGTAGCTACTTTGCTAAACAGATATGTGAAAGAACAAACAATGAACTACTCCCTCAGAGCAAAAGACATTAACACAAATGATTACGAGATAATTTCTGACATACATCGTATTGCATTAAATTCAGATTTTATGACAGAAAAATTAATAACGAGTTCAAAAGAAGATAATGAATATGAATGATCTAAACATCTGGAAAAAGGCCGAAAGAATTCGAAAGCTCTTGGGAGAAGATTCTTCATCACCAATTGATCTGTTTGCATTGACTAATTCAATTAATGGTTTATCAATTGTAAATTATCCTATGGGGGAAAACATTAGTGGTATGTGTGTAAAAGGAAAACATAGTAATGTATTTGCCATCAACTCTCTCATGACCTTAGGTAGACAACGATTCACTTTGGCACACGAACTATTTCATCTTTACTACGACAATGAACCTTCTACATCAATTTGTTCAAAGAATATTGGAACAGGGAATGAAAAAGAGATTCAAGCAGATCAATTTGCTTCCTATTTAATAATGCCCCCATTAGCATTAACAGAAATGATACAAAAACTGAAAGAAAGCTCTTCGAGGGTCATTACTCTTAATGAAGTTGTTTTCCTTGAACAATATTATCAAATAAGTAGACAAGCAGTTTTGTACCGATTAATACAAGAAAGAGAATTGTCTCCTCAAGATGCTGAAAAAATGAGACAGAACATTATCCAATCTGCAATAAATTTAGGTTACGATGACACGCTTTATAAACCATCTCCTCCAAATAAACGCTATAGAACATATGGTCATTATATCAAGGTTGCTGAAAAAGTTCTCGAAAAAGGACTAGTATCAAGAGGTAAATACGAAGAACTTCTTTTAGAAGCATTTCGCTCTGATTTGGTTTATGGGGAAGAAATTGACGAAGAAATTCTTGACTAATCCTACAAAAGAGATACCTAAACTTTTCAAGCTAGTGAAGTATATAGGTAGAAATTCTTTACAAATTTGTACATCATAGTAAGCTATATAGATGAAGTATCGTAAAAGTCCTACAGGAGGATTGAATGAATAAAGACCGATATGCAACCGAAAACCCTCGAATGAAAGAGGCATAAGGATCAAAATGAAACATAAATCCATTGCACTCTCAGCGATCATTGTTTGGTCCATTGTAGCCATTCTTTTTAGTGGTATATTCATCTATTTACTTGTCGGTCAACCTTCCAGGTTTTCGCTAATGTCCAAACGCTTTGATACTGAAACGACCATAGAAAAGAAAACACTGGATAGTTCTGATATTCATTCCCTGGATATTGACTGGGATGCTGGTCAGATTCGGATTTTACCTACAACAGGACAAGATATCATCATCACACAATCTTCTTATTATCAAGTGGAGCCATTTCAATCTTCCATCCAGGGAGATATTCTTGAAATCCACCAAACCGATTCAGATTTTCATATCTTCCCTTTTTCGCAATTCCATTCCTCCAATTTAATGATAGAAATCCCTCCTATGTACCTTGAAACCTTTCAACTCTCTCTAACGAGCGGAAGCTGCGATGGACAGAATGTAGCAGCGGAGCATCTCTACATATCGATCACATCAGGCAGAGTAACATTGAATGGACGCTTCCAGAACATCACATCCGAACTCACCAGTGGAAACGTTTCTATCGAAACCAACACCCTGCCAGACAATCTATCCGTAGAAATGACAAGTGGAGACATGGCATTAACAATTCCTGACAATGATGACTTTCAATTAAAACTCGACAAAACATCAGGAAAATTCCAAAGTGATTTTGACTTCCTGGTCAACCCAGATCAAGAAGATATATACATCTACAAATCCAAATCTACTCGTCAATATTCTGTTGATATGACCAGCGGTCATTTCGAACTGAGAAAACTAAAAACTACCCATTCAAATACAGAATCAAACACAGGATTGGTTCCACCCAAACCATTCATGTGAAGTATATTGTGCAGGAGGAATAAAATGTTTAAGAATAACAAGCTTATCGTTGTTTTGTCCAGTGTCATTATC
>JAQVSG010000010.1 GCA_028700655.1 Caldisericia bacterium | reverse complement strand
TGATATTTTGGCTGGTGGCGATGCTGATGAGGGTACACCCGTTCCCATTTCGAACACGGAAGTTAAGCTCATCGAGGCCGATGGTACTTGTTGGGAAACTGACTGGGAGAGTAGGAAGCCGCCAGCCATTTTTTTTTGGTTACAGGTTCATACAATTCACCAAACGACTTTATTCTTTGTCTTTCTTCAAATCTTGTTCTTACCATTGAAAGTATCCTCTTACAATCCAATGTACCGATTCACCTCATAAAAGGTGCCTATCCTCATCATCAAATTTAATCATGGCTTTATTTACATTGGATTCAATTTATAGTAGGAGGAATCATGAAAAAGTATCCTGTTCGAAAACGTGCATTTACCTTGGTAGAGTTGCTTATTACGATCGGCATTATTATCATTATCGCAGGCGTTGCCGTACCCCAAGTAGCAGGTTATATTAACAGAAGTAAGTCTGCTCGTGCTAAAATGGATCTCTCTACCATATCCACAGCGATCAAGTGTTTCTATACAGATTGGGGTCGCTATCCTTCTTCACTAAACGATTTACTGGGCATTGATACAACCGATGACGCAGTAAATACAAGTGAAAGTTATACCATCGCTGGGTTGCCTGGAGGAATCGATTATCTTGGAGTCCGTATTCCTGTAGATATTTTCAATCAAGCTACCTCAGAGAATGAATACAAGTATCACCTATTTGTAGATCATCAAAACTACATAATATGGTCAATTGGTCCCAACAAAGCCGCTGAGATCAGCGATACATCAGCTACTCTTGCAGACGATACAATTACCATTGTATATTCTGATGAGTTTGATGATGTATATGATTCCAATTGCATAGTAAGTATCGAACTTGATGAATAATACCCTATAACTCAAAAGGGACTATGCAAAAAACTCGTAAATACGTATCTTTTTTTCCTTGCTCCAAACCAGGGTTTACCTATTTTGAGACCCTGGTTTCTATTCTATGTATTCTTATTTTTCTATTTGGATTTCAACGTTGGATGATCTTTGTCCATTCCTCCAAAAATCACTCACAACTTCAAAGAAAACTTACTGAAACTAGTCACTTTATAGCATGCCAGCTTCACAGTAAAAACGAAGAATGGATTCAAGACGAGACATTTTTTGAAACCCCTATTCATTATTGTAAGTATACTACCGATCCCTTTGTTACCGTACCCGTTTCTTTATCAAGTGCTATTCCTTTTTTCCAAATCTCTCTTCCTGCTGATATTATTGAAAATCCTTATCAAGTACTGGTATCTAAAAAGCCTGTTTCTATCTATCAGCAGTCTTACACATTGTATCATGTGATTGTTTTTTATACGTTTGGTAACAACCACTATTGTGCTTCTTCCTTGTATATCAAATCGTGTGGATAAAAGAAATGGAAGAACAAAAAAAGAAGCCTTCTCCGATCCGACACGCTTTCCCTTCTTTTAGCACTGTCGAAACTTTGATAAGTGTGATGATTTGTGGAATGATTCTATTCCCCATTGGTGGATGGATACAACAATATTCAAGTGCTTTGTACCAGGATACAAAGCAAAATTCTGTGTATTATGATGTTTTGTTTTTAATGGAAGACATTGAAACACAATGGACACAGTTCATGTATGAGCCTATTTCAATACGTCCAAAAGAAGGGATTAGCGAACAGATATTGTCTTTTAAAACCGTAGATCAGAAATTGATCCGTTATTATACAAAAGGCAATGAAGTAGGTAGAGACATAGGGTATGGAACCTTCCAAAATTTGACTCAAAAAGTAATCAGAAGGTTCATGATAACAAGATACCCTGATGGAGAATCGTTACAAATTCAAATCTGTATAGAAGATATTATGGGACGAACGTATTCACGAATGCTCTTTTTTCCATTGACATCATGAAAACGCAATTGGATTCTTTTTTACATCCATATGCTCGTTTAAAACGCAAAGGATTTGCTCTACCCTCTGTTGTGTTTATCATATCACTGCTTCTTCTATTGTCCGTCTACTCTATTCAACAAACCCTTCGAAATCAACTTGTTGTGCAGGCGTCATTGGATCAAATGAAATTGGATCAAGCGAAAGAAGCAGGAGAATTTATTTTACTCGACCTTTTTAAAACTGCAGGGAAAGATGGCTTTAAAATGCAATTGTTGGAACAACCAAAAGTGTATCTAAAAAGTAGTCCCGTTCACCCTGAAGATATCGTTCTGGTCTATACATTCATCAATGAAACTTCGACAAAAATGATATGTCAAATGTCCGCTTTTATGTTGAAGCCTGATCAAAAAGGGATTTACACACACCCTTTATTACAGGTTCCCTTGTATGTGAATTCCTATTACAAGTGTTATGTTTTATCTCATCAGTATATTTACTCTCCTTCTTTAACCATGAAATATACAATCTCTACAGAAGAAGCAACCAGTGGGAAAATTTTGAAACGTGAAATTGCAAAGGTATTCTACAGTGGATAAAATCGTATTGCTTCTTACGATGATCCTTTTTTCTGTGGAGGATTTTCGAAAACAGAGCATATCTGTTACTTGGTTTTGGTGGCTGTCACTACTGGTAATATTTTTTGTATGTCTCTCCTATGCGAAGGACACCAGCGAGTGTTATCTTCGTTTACCACTCGCTGTGCGAAGCAGTGTCTCCTACGTAACAGGGTATCGGGTTATGGAGGAATGGATAGGAACTATAAGTGCCCATGCTATCCAGTCGTATTCTTGTATAGCCTTATTGTGTTCTGCGAATTGGAGTCGTTGTATAGGCATTGTTTTTGCAAGAGCATTCATTGGTTATCTATTCATGTTCCTTCCGTATATTTTTTCTAAAAAACAAGGTTTAGGAGAAGGCGACATTCTTTACTTTGCACTTCTATCTCCATTGTTCCCCATTGCAACTATTTGGGCCTCCTTTTGTATAACCTTTATTTCAGGAAGTATTTTCGCGATGATTGTCATTTTTGTCCAAAAAGTTACATTTTCAAAACCTTTACAAATCCGAAGAATTCCATTGATCCCCTTTATATCTCTTGGGTTTATCGTGGGATACCTTTTATAACATGAAGCGAGTTTCTTCTCATATATTTTTTGAACTCTTTTTTTGGATGTCGATGATTGTAATTCTTAGTGGATCGTTTGTTTCTTTATCAAGGGATGTGTTGCAACAACGGCAACTCGATATTTGCGTTTGCACCTTAGCCGAAGATCTCCAGATGCTTCGAATGAAATCGATTTCCACCCATCAGAATTTAAAAATTGTGTTTTATCCCACAGATAACTATTATGCATTTGAAACCGAGGAAAACGGACTGAATTGCTCGGGAAAATACATTACACGTACCTTTCCCAAAAATATTGGATTTCCGTTTTATTTTGGAATATTGACCCCTGCTTATGTTGACGAATACGGTAGTATCTGTAGTGGTTCCGTCGAGTTTGGGTACAGTGGATCTCCCCTTCTCCCACGTACATTAACATTCAAGTATGCAGGAACTCCTTCTGCAGGGGGCCATGTTATTCTAACATCGTACCCCGATCTTCGCAGCAGTGTAGTCATTGTAAAGGTTGCTACGGGGAGAATCCGAGTGGGTCAAGTGTCTTTTTTTTCCATGGATTCTTGATACCCAATTTTGATTTCGACCAATTCTTTACGAATTCGTCATTATTTCCGAAAAAAAATTTATATAATTAATGCTACTTGAATCATTCAATTTTTTTTATGGGGCGTACTTTTTGTTGGAGGTTTGTATGACAAAAAGCAGTAAAGTGCTTATAGCAACGATTGTTTGTATGTTGTTAACGGGGTTCGTTTTTGCATCTCCATTGTTACAGCTTTTTTACCATGATGCGAAACCCTTCAAGTTTTTTGGGTATCAATTTGCAGCCGAATTTGAACCCATTGTAATTGCTTCTGTGAAGGATGTACCTGAAGGAACTGGGCATTCTTTCAGTGTGAAACTCGATCTTCCTTTTGCTGGACCTCAATATGTCCGACAAGACATCTATGGAATCATTGCCAATGTGGATGGAGAGTTTCATGCATACAGTGCAGTTTGTCCTCACCTCGGGTGTATTGTACGATGGGATGAAGAAAAAGATCCTGAGCAACGAATATGGTGTAACTGTCACAATGGTGCCTTTAATCCGACTACCGGTGAGGTTACAGCAGGACCACCTCCTCGAGGTTTACCTGTCTATTCAATCAAAGTTGAAGGAGACGATATCTATTTAGAAAGCACTGAAGAAGGTGGAGAATGAGAGACATTCAAACCAAAACAGTATCGTATCTAAACAACCCTTTCTACTACCTTGGCGGAATTACTTTTATTTTTTTAGTATTCCAAATTCTTTCGGGTACCTTTTTGTTTATGAATTTTGTTCCTGCCATTGGGGGAGCTTATAATACCCCTATACCAGGTGCATACGGTTCTTTGGTATACATAACCAACCAGCTACCCTTTGGAGTCTACTTGCGTACTTTTCATCGCTACGCTGCCATGGGAATGCTATTGTTTGCTTTTTTACATTTGTTTCGTATGTGGTCTACCAATAAGATCACCAAACCCAGGAATCTGGGTTGGGTTAGTGGTTTGTTCCTTGTCTTTTTGGTGGCTGTCATTATTTATACTGGTTTTTTATCCTCCTATACTCCACAATTTGAAGCTTGGTTAATGAAGTGGGCCGATTTTTTTGAGATTGGACGACGACAATACCAAAATCTATTGTCCTTGAATTTTGGAATTCACCTGTTGTTACCTTTTCTTATATTGATTGGTCTTATTGCTCATTTTAAGCGCATTGCTAGACCCAAAATTACACCCCCACTGTCCTTACTCCTTTTTATTACAGGGTTTATGTTTATTTTAACAGCGCTTTTTCCCATCCCCTATTTACCCGAAACACCGGTTGCATTCGAAGGCACTGTTCCCACTTTTATGCAACAAATTTCCGTTTTACTCATATTCTTGGGTGTTTGTGTCCTTCTTGCTTTGATTCCTTTATTCTTAAAGCGAAAACAGCTTTTTGCAAAAGTAGATCCAAAACGATGCACAGGTTGCTTGTATTGTGTCGATGTTTGTCCCAAAAAAGCAATTCATTCCATTGCCAATGGGCAACGTGTTGTGGCCTTTGTGGATGAAACAAAATGCCAAGGATGTGGTATATGTGAGGGAGCTTGTAGATCATTGGCAATTCAGCTCTATAACGACCCATCAAAATCTATACAAGAGGAGGTTCGGGCAATATGGCTAACAAAGAATTGATTTATCTTTTCCCTTGCTTGGCGGAACAAAGAAAAAAAGTACTTCAAGAAATTCAAAAAAAATACCCCCTTGTTCAAGTTGTTCCTATTACTTGTGCAGGACGTTTTAATACAAGTGTAGCGCTCAAGTTGATCCATGAAGGCGCTAAAGGTGTTATTGTGCTAGGGTGTGAACCAGGAGATTGTCATTATCGAGAAGGGTCCGCTATATCTGAAAGACGATTTCTTCTTACAAAATATACTTTAAAAGCGTTTGGGATAGAGGAAGACCGTTTTCAAGCCTTGTGGCATAAACCCTCTGATGTCAAAAAGACCATGGCAGACATTGATCTATTTATCGAGAGAATATCTACCTTCGATACAAAAGGAGGGAGTAATGAAAAAGCAAATTGAGCAAAATGTTCAGCAACTTTTAACACAGATATGGAAACCAGGCGATTTAATCATAGCATGGAAAAATGCATCTTTGCCTGGACACCGAACTCCTGCTTTTTTGTATCGAAAAGAGGATATTCAAGATATCGTATTTGATTCTTTTTGTGATATATCGTTAGCAAAATATCTTAACGAAAGGAATCGACAAGAGATTCTGCCCCCTCATTTTAAGGGGAAGATTCATATTGTGTGCAAACCTTGTGATGCTAAATCTGTCATGCAAACATTTTCTGATCAACAAATATCCGAGACTTTGGTGAATCTAATTGTGGTAGCTTGTGATGGAATCATTGATCGAAAGAAGATTGAAAAACATTGTGATCAGTCTATCGTTGACATGCAGGAAACTGATTTTCAGATCCTATGTACTGATATCAGTGGAAAAGAGTATGTCTTTGAAAAAAGAGAAAGTTGGCTTCGCAAATGCGAGGATGCTCGAAACTGTGATTTGCCCTACTACTATGGCTACTATTTTGTGGGTGACGAAAAAGAATATCGCACACGCTTGAAACACCGTTACCAAACTCATAAGAAATTACCGCAAGATACGATGAGTCCCAAAGAGTTACAACAGAAGATTCATCAAGAACTTAGTAGATGTATCCGTTGCAATGCGTGTCGCAATATTTGCCCTGCTTGCTTTTGTTCTGATCAGTGTGTGTTTGATAAACCCAAAGAACGTGCAAAGCTAGTGGAAAATCAAGTGACAACAGAGAATACAATTTTGTATCACATGATTCGGTTCCATCATATAGCCCCCAACTGTACGGGTTGTGGTGAATGCGAAAGAGCCTGTCCGAAAGATATTCCGCTTCATATATTTTTTGAATATTTCAACCGATGTATGGAAGAAGAGTTTGGTTATAAACCGGGAAAAACCAACGATGAAAGACAAAAACTTCTTTCCTACAATTTGGGCGAAGATTTGGTGTAAGGAGGAATCATGAGAAAGAGACTCAAAATCAACAATTTACAAGCCTTTCTACAGGAATTGCAAAAGCAAGCTACTCTGATTGCTCCTGTTAAAACCGATGCAGGTGAACGCGAATTTAGGCCTGTTGAACAAGTAGCTGACATAGTGTTAGAGGGGAGCAACCCTCTCCGATCTCCCAAAGAATATTTATTTCCTCAAATGGAAACCTTGTATACATTTCATCTACAAAAAGATGGGAAAGCAACGCTGAAAGAAACGCTGCATAACGAACCACAAATTATTCTAGGGATTCGGCCTTGCGATTTGCATGCAATAGCCTATGTAAAAGAATTCTATTCGACAACACACCAAGATGTCTATGTGCTGGAAAAATGGAAACACACGATCCTTATAGGATGGGCATGTCAAAATCCTCTCAATACGTGTTTTTGCACATCTGTGGGTAATTCACCTGTAGATTCAAAAGGCGCCGATATTATGATGGCAAAAACAGACTCCTTTTATCTTGTTGAAGTGCTCACTGTTAAAGGA
Source organism: Caldisericia bacterium (assembly GCA_028700655.1). Lineage (GTDB taxonomy): Bacteria > Caldisericota > Caldisericia > UBA6126 > UBA6126 > JAGLCW01. Next base: position 37,552 of record JAQVSG010000010.1, on the reverse strand, counting down.
AAGGATCTGATTGAAAAAATACCGTCCTTGCTTGAAGATTCTCCAGAGGCAGATAATGAAGTTCTCCCATCCATTCAGAAGCAAACAGAATCAATGATTCGAGAAAAGGTGGATTTATTATCCATCAAAGGCCGCATTGATTCTGCGTACTCCTCTTCAATCTGGAAGTCATACAGTGATGTATGCATTGCTTGTGGTGCTTGTACATTCAACTGTCCCACCTGCACTTGTTTTGATTCTGCCGACTTGTTAGAAACTTGCCAAGATGGATGTCGATACCGAACATGGGATACGTGCCAAAACTATGCCTTTACCTTGCATGCTTCGGGACATAATCCTAGAGCTACAAGAGAAGCTCGATTGCGGCAGAGAGTAATGCATAAATATCAGTATTCAGTCGAGCAGCTTGGACTCTTTTCTTGCACAGGATGCGGACGATGTACTCGATCTTGTCCTGTAAATATTGACATGGTGTCTATTATTAAAGATATTAAGGAGGTTGTTGATCATGGAGAAGAATAAAAAAATCCCTTCATCCACGAATAATCCCTATCTACCCTTTTTTGCGTCCATTCGTGAAGTTGGTCAACAGACGAGTACAGTAAAACATTTTCTGGTGGATTTACCCAAAGAGAACTATCCAGAAAAATTTATCCCTGGGCAATTCTATCAACTTTCTATACCGGGGGTTGGAGAAGCCCCAATATCTGTCTCTGACTACGACCCAATCAATCATACTCTTCTTTTTTGTATTGCCAAAACAGGGGTTGTTACCAGCCAAATTCATACCCTACAAAAAGGGGATTATCTAGGCTTAAGAGGTCCCTTTGGGAACGGATTCCCAATGGACACATTCCGTGGGAAAAACATCGTTTTAGTGGCAGGAGGAATTGGTTTAGTTCCACTACGAAGTGTTGTTGAAGATTATTTTCGAAACCAAGATCAATATGGGGAACTAGAGATTCTGTTTGGTGCTAGAAATTCCCAAGAGATCATTTATCGAGAAGAAATGAAGCAATGGAGATTAAAGAAAAAAACAACCTGTAAAATCACCATTGATAAACCTGAAAAAGGTTGGGATGGCAATGTAGGGTTTGTATGTAATCTTGTTGATAAATCCTATTGCGATTGTAGTGAAGTCTTATTCCATCATACTTCTCCCGATCAAACCAATACCGTGATTCTAGTAGTGGGACCCCCTGTTATGTTCCAATCCATTCTTAATAATTTGTCAACTATTCATTTTCCTGATGATTTGGTGTATGTCTCCCTTGAGAATCACATGAAATGTGGAATTGGAAAATGTGGACATTGCAACTGTGGAGGCAAATATGTTTGCCAAGATGGACCCATTTTTTCCTGGAAAGAGTTAAAAACTCTGGAAAAAGAATACTAGGAGGAAGTTATGTCTGCACGAGAGAACACATGGCAAAAAATAACGTACTGGATCAAAAATCGATTTCGAAATATAGATCTTTTTGACGAAACATTACAACCAAAACACCCGAAAAATCCTGCTTATTGGATTGGAGGAATGCTGTATTCTGGTTTGTTGATACAAATTTTACTAGGATCCATACTCGCCATTTACTATATTCCTTCTTTTGAAATGGCGTATAGGAGTGTTGAGTCTATCATGACACTCCAATTGTGGGGGGTTGCTATTGGTCCATGGTTGCGAGGTTTTCATAGATATTTAGCAGATACGATCATCATATTAGCGATGCTTCGCGTGTTCCGTCTTTTCTTTGCAGCAGAACACAAACAGCCTCATGAGTTTACATGGTTTTGGGCTGTACTTTTTGTGGTCATTACGACTGTTTTTGGATTTAGCGGCTATATATTACCCATGGACCAGAGGGCTTACTGGGCTACAACCATTGGAACCACGATGCCTTCTTTTGTAGATGAACTCCCACTTTTGGGCAATTTGCATCTAGGATCTTTCATCCAATTCATTGCGCGGGGGTCGGTTGTTATTTGTACCAATACACTCACTCGATTCTATGCCCTTCACTATGTGTTACCAGTGGGTATTGTTGTATTGGCTGAGTCCTACTATTATTTCTTCCGAAAAAAACGAGTCAATTTACCTGCATTGGGAGTGATTCTACTGTTTGCCATTGTGATTGTATGGCAAATTGCTGAACCGGCTCATTCTCTCGCCCCAGCGGATCCTTCTTCTCCTCCAGAACACATATTGCCGGATTGGTACTTCCTTTTTGTATATTATTTCTTAAAAATCCTGGACTTTTTGTGGGGAATTCTCTTCAACATCATCTTTTTAGTATTCGTCATTTTTATGCCGTATATTGAACGAAACCATTTTAAAAAACCCTCCAAACGACCTCTTTGGAATTCGCTTCTAGTTCTTGGATATGCATTGTTCATTATTCTTTCTTGGAGATCGGCGATTTATTCAGAATCTGAAATTTTACGTGCTGACATCCCTTGGATTTTTGGTATCTATATTGCATTTATACTTGGGTTTGGATGGTGGCAAAAGAAAGTAGAGCGTAATGAAAAAAGAAAAGGCGCATTGGTTCATCAGAAATAGCAGTTGGTTTTTCTGGGTCGCCTTGCTACCAACTGTTGTTATGGGCAATGTACTTTTTTCAAAAGTACAATTGCTGATTCGTTTTGGGTATCAGACAACCCATTTTTTGATGTTCCTCATTGCACTCATTCTCTTTGTTGGTTTTGTCATGTTTCTTGGGTTCATTATCTATTTGCATGATACCCGTGACGGGAACATTAAAAGACGCTTGTCATGGTTTGATTCCTGGATTCAAAAATGGCATTTGGAGGATTAAGTATGAAAAAAAGTGAAAATATACTTACAGCTTTGTCATTCATTATACTTTTTGTCATTGTAGTTTTGTTGGGGCTGTGCTCCTTTTACCACCTAGCTGGTGAGCAGAAGATGCTTGTGATCTGTGCAGGGAGCATTCTCATTTTATTTGGTATCGTATTAACGGTTGAAACAAAATTAAAATGGTTGGAGGCTGGAAAAAAATCATCCACATGAAAACAATTCGGTTTTGCTTGGTTGTACTACTTTGTCTGCTGATATCGGAGTCTCAATTTCTTTTTTATTCCGTACAGGGGAGTGCCAATATCACTGTTGAGCCTTCGTCTGTTTCCTTCTCTCAAACTTCTACTCAGAGAGATACCAAAGCAGTGTTAATTACAAATCAAACGACACAGCCTTTACAATTTGCTGTCGTTAAAGAAGCAGTACCCAATCCAAGCCAAAACAATAGTTTTCTTGAAACGGACGGCGTGTCTTCTGAGGAAGTTGGCTCTCCATGGGTAACTCCTCAGTATGATTATGCAAGAACAGGATACAACAAGATAGAATCAACGTCTCCCCCTTTTGAACAGAAATGGCGATCCACTTATAGCAAGGCCGTGTTACCTCCTGTTTTATCTGGTACCAACCTATACCTACCCTCCGAGGATGGCAGAATCCATCATATTCACAGTAGAACTGGCGTCAAACAAGACTCTTACCACATAGGCGATGCCATATATTCCGTTCATCTTTATACAAGATATCTAATTGTGGCTACAAATCAGAACCTTGTTTTGTTTGATCGAATTGCCAAGCAAGTCATTTGGACAAAACCTTATTTTGTACCCAATTTGTATGGTATTGCGGCATGGGAAGGTTTGTTGTTTATTGGTACACAATCGAAACTGATCTGTTTGGATCTTATTACAGGACGTGAACTTTGGTATCGTCAGGGGAAATGTGATTTTATTGCCACCGATGAAGGAATTTTGGCGGCTGTTTTGAATCATACAAACCTTTGGATAGCCCATTGCCGAACGGGCAGCGAAGTATACTCTATGACCACCGACCACCCTATTCCAGGACCCGCCGTATTCTTTGCACACAATCTTTACTATTGCTCCACTGATGAAAACAATCTCCAGAGTACTGTTGTTTGTTTTTCTCTGGATGGAAACGAGATATGGAAATACCCCATAGAAGATTATATTACAGCCTCTATCGCTGTCGATGAACAATACGTCTTCTTTTCTACAGGGACTGGGAAAGCGATTGCTTTGCACCGCTTGTCTGGGCAAAAAAAATGGGAAAAAAATGTAGGAACAACCATTCTGATACCACCCATTGTGGCATGGAATACTGTCTATTTTGGTGGAAACGATGGGACTATTTATTGTTTTGATCGAAACAATGGATCGGATATTTGGTTGCATTCCTTGTCGTTTCCTATTAACTCCCCTCTCGTAATGGCGCAAGGTTTTTTGTACGTAGAAGACAATAGTGGAGATATGATTGCATTCTGCCGCGTCGGCGAAAATGTGATTCCACCCTTTGCTCCTGCAAGATTGAAAGGCTATCCAGGCCACCAGAAATTCATTTTGAGTTGGGATATAGAACAACCCAAACCAGATTTAGCAGGATTTCATATCTACCGAAAAAAAGAATTTGAGATGGAGTTTTCTTTTATCGATACTGTCGGTATTGTTCATTATTACGAAGATGCACCTTTGGAAAATGGTGTAAAATACAGATATATCGTAAGGGCTTTTGATACTTACGGCAATGAGAGCACCAACTCGAATATGGTGACCGGTATACCTTCTCAGGATCTTACCCCTATATGGTTGGATTACGAGCCCACTTCGGGCAGCATTGCTCCTCAGGGTTCGGCAGTATTAACAATACAAGCAGATGGTACCCAAGTTCCTCCTGGGGAATATCAGGCGGAATTGATATTGTTATGCTCGGGATCTGGAATGGAACCAAAATCGATTCACATCCCCGTATCTATGAAAACCTTAAAAGGAGATTCTTCTTTTCTGCAACCTCCGACTCTTGAAAAAATTTATGGATCCGATACTAGATCTGTTTTGTATTGGAAAAAATATCCTGGGATTTGGTCCCTGGATGTATATCGATCCACAGTGTCTGGTGATGAAATGGTTCGAATTGCTTCCCTACCTGGACAAGAGGAAATGTATGTGGACGATACTGTTAGCAATGGAGTATTGTATTACTACACCCTGAAGGCAGTGACAAAAGAAGGGGCTCATAGTGATTTTTCCAACGAACTGTCACTGATCCCTCGACCCTCTTCACTGCAACTATACAAGGATGCTAATATTACTGTCTTTCATCCCGTTTTTGAAATACAAGGCAAAGCCGATCCGAAAGCAAAACTTTATGTTCAAAATCAACCGATTTCTCTTTCTTCAGATGGGCTCTTTTCAACCTTGGTTGGAGTGCCTGCCGGTATAAGTCAACTACAATTTCGAGCCATTGCCACCGACCAATCTGTACAAGAAAGATCAATTGAAGTGAGCTGTATTTCAGAATCCTATACGATTCGATTGCAAATACAAAACCAACATGTGTATGTAAATGATTATCTGTGGCCTTGGGAGCTGGAAGCACCTCCTATTCTACAATCACAAAGAACATATGTTCCCCTTCGCTTCGTGAGTGAAATAGTAGGTGGATCTGTTCAATGGGATCCCCAAGAAAAAAGGATTCAAGTTTTGTATAAACAAAACGAAGTAGTATTATGGATAGGGAAAAGAGAAATTTTTGTAAATGGTAAAATGGCTAAGATTGATGCTGCTCCATTCATTTTGAACAATCGCACGATGGTACCGCTCCGATTTGTCACAGAACCTTTAGGTGCTACAATAGAATGGGATGGCGGTACGCAAACAATCTTTCTCTATTTCCATTTCACCTAAAAGAGGTATATAAAATGATAGTACAATGTAAGAAAAATGACCTTAGTACCATTTTGCAAGAGATGATTACTGTAATTCCTTCTAGCTCTTTAGTACCTGTGTTGAACTGTTTTCATTTCTCCGTGGCGAATCAAATCATTACCATCACCGCCTCCGATTTAGAGATTGGTTTCACCAGTCATCTGGAGTGCGAAGCAGATGGGGATGTAACAGTTGCGATCCCCGCAAAATTGCTGACCGATATTGTAAAAAATATGGAAGAAGAGTTTATCAAACTCGAGTTTCAGGATTTGCATCTTACCATATTTGGTCAAACAAACCATTTTTCGATTCACTGTATCAATCCGGAAGAATTCCCTACTTTGCCGGAGGTGTCAGGTTCTTCCTACGAAGTTTCTAGTAGCCATTTAATTTCTTTGTACAACAAAGTGTCTCCTGCTGTTTCCCAGAAGGTGGAAGGGAATCTTAATTTACATTGCATTCCTTTGCAGTCTGATGGCAACGAACTTCGGATGATTGCTTCCGATGCACAAAGATTGGTGGTTGCAAAAACCATAGAAGAGAAAGACTATAACACAATTCGTGTTTTAGCACTTCCCAAAGTTTTTAAAATCTTATCTCGTATTTCGATGAAAGCAAGCACAGACAAAATGACCATGGTTGTTGCAGAACGCGAGATAAAGTTCACATTTGAAAATCAAACGCTAGTTTCGAGACTTGTGGATTCAACTTTTCCTGACTATACAAAAGTCATACCTAAAGAATCGGCATACCGCTTTATTGTAAACCGCGAAAAACTCCTCCACGCCCTGCAAAGATTATACCTGGTTGTTCGTACCAATACGGGCCGCATTAGTATGAAACTGAAGGAGAACTCCATTATGTTGGTCGCAAGCGATCCTGAAGTTGGATCTGGAGAAGAAGAAGTCCCTGTTGAGTTTATGAATCGCAGTGGTGAAGCGTGCGAAGTCCTCTTTGATGCCCGGTATATGATCGAAGGTGTTGAGGGAGTAGAAACCAGTCTTGTAGAGTACAACCTGCAAGGCTCTATCCATCCTCTGGTTATCAAAGAACCTGATTCTGATAATTACTTGTACGTTCTGGTGACAATTCGGATGAAATAATGTTTGTTGACCACTTGCAGGCAACAAATTTTCGAAGTTTTGAACAGATTGCATGCTCTTTTTCTCGAAATGTGAATGTGATTGTTGGGAAAAATGGAGCGGGGAAAACGAATTTTCTGGAAGCTCTCTATTTTTCTCTGCAAGGAAACGGTTTTCGGACTCGCCAAGATCTCCATTTGCTCAATTATGGGGCCTCTTTTCTACGTACTGAAGTAGATATCTTCACCCATGGTGCAGACAAAACAGTTGCCATTTCATGGGAAAAAAACGGGAAAAAGAAAATTACCGTAAATGGAATGGAAAACCAGCGAATTGTGGATTTGTTCGGTACTTGTTATGTTGTGTTAATGACGCCCAGTACCCCAGAACTTGTGAAAGGGGGACCAGAGTATCGGAGAAAATTTATCGATCGGATTCATGCGAAAGAAAATCCTCCCTATCTCTCTATTTTAAATCGGTATGCTCTGACTTATAAGTCGAGAAACTGTTTACTAAAAAAAGGTCTTCGTGAAAGCCAAGATAGAAAGCTTTACGACACATTAACACATACCCTTCTTCATGTATCGACGGTCATTCAAAAAGAAAGACAAAAAACGATTGAAAAAATGCAGAATGTGTTTATTTCTGTGTGTGATCGACTACAGTTTCCTATTTTACAGGAAATACGTATTGTCTATTCTCCTTCCCAATTGGATGTGAATAGGAAGCTCTTGGAAGAGCAAGAGATTGCTCGTGGTACATCACTGATTGGTGCTCACCTAGACCGGATTAGTATGAAACGAAATACAAAATCATTGCGTATTTATGGTTCTGAAGGAGAGCAAAAAATTGTATCCTTTGTGCTCAAATTGTGTGAGTTTCATTTTTTAGAACAAGAAACAAAAAATGTTCCTGTTGTTTTGTTGGACGATTTTCAATCCGAACTTGACGCGGATAATTTTCAAACATTGTTTGAGTTTATTCGACCGAAAGCACAATTGTTTTTAACTTCTTTGCAACCGAGTTGTGTAAAGGATTCTGGACGATTGTTAGAAGTACGAGACGGAAGTGTATATGGAGAAAATTAACCAATCTCTTCACTCCTTTTTTTCACGACGAAAATACGATCGAAAAAATATTATTGAGAGTTCTTTCATCCATAATGCGTACCCACAAGCTGTAGGAAAAATGCTGGCTCGATCCACCAAAATTCTTGGTTTTAGGACAGGTCTCCTTACGATTGCATGCAAAAATTCTATCTATGTTACAGAGCTACACCAAATGAAAGAAGAGATGATCGAGAAAATCAATCGCACATTGCAACAAGATATGGTCAAAGAGATTCGATTTGTGGTAGGAAATGTAAAACAAGTACAACCTAAAAAACGAAAAAAGCCACTGACTTCAGAACAGAAAGAGTGGATTGAGAAGATCGTAAGCCAAGCCCCAGAATGTTATCAAAAACAAGTGCGATCTATGCTGGTTGCATACAAGGAGAAAGAAGAATGTTCAAAACGTGGATCCCAAATATAATAATATTTTGTATTGTAAGCGTTCTAGTAGTTGGCTTCTTTTATCCCTATGCAAAACCAACACCCAAGGGTATTTATTACGACAATGAGAAAAGTCAAATTGTGATCGATGGAGATTCCAATGCATCTCCTTCTCTCTCTGTTTTTTTTCCTACCGATTATCGGTGTTCTCATATTTCCCTGGTGAAAGATTCTATTATACCCAATGAAGAAAAGGGTGTTATTGAAGAAACCAGTATTCAAATGGAGCTGCATGTACCCAATGAATCAATTCCTGTGAGTGCCAATACCATTGTTCGAACCTTTCGAAATGGCGACTTGTTCGTGTTGGTTCGACTGTTCAGTGTTCAAAGTGTTTCTCAACCCATTCAATGTACCCTCCAAGCAGACACCGTTTTTTCTGAAAGTGCAAAAGTCTGGTCGCTGCAATACAACACAGAAGAACGTCCTCATGAGAGTGTGGTGCCAGATTCAGAATTCATTTCTTATGCATTGTCATCGGGCATGAATATTCTTCCACCTAGTTTGTATTATATTGAAACCAAGAAAGAGTCATTTTATTTAGACAGTATTCTTGCAGGTGCTCCCAGTGTATATCAAAAAGCTCCCACAGAATGTAGTGACTTGACAACTCTTGTGCGCATGAACTCACAACCTGTTGTTGATTGGTCTCCTAAAGATTCTATTTCCATTACCTCCGCTCTCACTTTGGAATCGTATCAAACTGCCGAAAGCTGGTTTTTTATCAGCAAAAGCTCGTTGTTGGACTTAACCAACGAAGAAACCTATGAAAACATGCGATCCGCAGATTTCACCCTGCGAAAAAAGGTGACCAAGGACGGTATATTTCATATTGCAAGTGAAGATCAGTATGTTGGTGCTTCCAATCAACGCTATGATTATTATTATACCTATGCTGGCTGGGAGGGACGTCGTTTCATGAATCTACACCAGAAATATCCCAGCCAACGATTTTTCTATGACATGTTTGCCAATACAGTGTATACAGTGGCAAAAGCCGCCAGTAAATACGGCAATTGGCCTTCGGGGCATGCCAGTGTGTATTTATGGAATTTGTACCAATTTCCAAAAAACTACATTGATACCCGTTATTGTACTGATGCAGGTTTCTTTTTGCTAAAAACCTATAACGACTATCAAATGCCAGAAGCACTTTTTACTGGAAAAAAAATTGGGGATTATCTTGTGGATTTAGCAAAAAAAGATCAAAAAATTGAAACATCCAGAGGGTTCTTTTTTTATGATTACTATCATAAAGACTACCCCGAAACACCAACCCATTCTTCATTAAACCACATATTATCAGAGATAAACTATTTATTCGAATTGTATCTTGCCACCCATAATGAAGAATACTTGACTACGGCAGAACAAATTTTATCTGCGATTGAAGATACAGAATCCCGTTGGATCCGAAAAGATAGTACTGAAAATTATCGATGGTACCATGATCTTTGGTATTGTGTTGTCCCTGCCAAAGATGGTTCTTTAGACTTTAAATATCATGATTACACCAAAGATTTAACGTACAAAGATTTGCTCAAAACACAGTATTTACTCCAAAGCATATACAACCGAAGCAATCCATCGATTGAAAATTTAATCCGTCATAAACTTGAGTTTTTGAGGAAAGAAGGGTATGATGTGGAGAAAATTCACCAAGATTTTACAGACAACTATGCAAGATAATCGTTTTCGTGTAGGGATTCATTTCAAAATTTGGTACACTTCTACTACGACGTTTGAAACCGTTTTGAGATAGGAGGAAATGCAATGGCAAATGTAAAACTAATTATTGGGATCCTATTATCTGCTGTTATTGTAGTGTTTATTGTACAGAATGTAACCGTAGTGAATATACGTTTTTTAGCATGGACCTTTGAAATGTCTCGTGTGTTAATGATGTTTATCTTGTTCGTGGGGGGTATCATTACGGGCTGGATTATGCATGAGTTTTGGGTATGCAAACCTTACCAGAACAAGCTTCGACAAGAAAAGACAGCGCATGAAGTAATGGAAACCCAAGATATTGAAGAATCCTCAGAGGAGGCATAAAGAATCGCTTCTGTAAACGAGGATACTTTGGAAGTAAAACTACCATAATGAAACTCTTTTCTAAGACATTGAAGCAGCATATTAAAAAGCGAATGGCATTGTATTTTATGCTGTACTCTTTTTTCATGGGTTGGATTTTGGCATTTCTTCATATTGTAACCGATCCCTTATTTACGTTCACAGGGTGGCTTATGGTTGTCTTGTGTTGTGTCGGAATTCTTTTTTTATGGGTAGGATTGTTTTTATGGATCAGTGGCGAGTACGGCAAAAAAGAAAAGCAACAGCAGATCCATATTTTACCCGTAAAAGGTTGTTACGGAATCGCTAGACATCCTATCTTTTCAGGAATTGTATTCACGTTTTGCGGTTTTTTTATCCTCTTCACTTTTTCCTTTTTAAGTGTTGTCTACTTCCTTTCCTTGTATATCGTTGTTTTGTTTATCATTCGTAGTTACGAAAAGAACTTGATTGAACTTCATCAATTGCGATTTATCTATTACAAGAATTGTGTTCCTTCTGTTATACCTATCCCAAAGTCTTTTCCTGCGTCATATTTTTACCCTGTTCCTTCGGGATGGATCTCAAATGAATGCTTGGCCCTACAAGATCGTTGTGTTAATCTATTTCTGTACCGGATCAATCAGAGTTACATTGCCATTGATACGGGGAAAAACCCACGGATTGTCCAAGAAGAGTTAAAACGATATCATATTTCTCCCTCACAAATTCAATCTGTGTTCCTAACTCACATAGATAGAGATCATTGTGGAGGATTAGAGCTTTTCTCAAATGCTACTATTTATGTTTCTTCGCAAGAGTTTTCATCAAAACGCTTTTTTTGGCTTCCGTATCGTCATTGGAAACGTTTTACCAAACACTACTCTTTCAGGGTGCTCGATGATTTGCAAAAAATTACGATCGAAACAGTTTCTATTACTTCTTTCTTGGTGCCAGGGCACACCCCTGGTCATATGAACTATGTTGTAAATGAGAATGCCTTGTTTACGGGGGACAGCGTTTTGTTTCAAAATGGACGAATACGACCATTCTATTCTTTTTTAAATTGGAATCATACGAAATCTGTAGAATATGCAAACAATTTTTCTGTGTTTCTTCAGCAACATCCAGACATTCAAATGGTTTTTTCTAGCCACAGTGGTATCCTTACAAAAGACTCTCAAAACCATTTTTCTGCTACTGAATGCAACTACCCTCTTATCAAAGAGTCCTTTCTTCTGTAGGCTTTTATCCTTCCGGGTGGGCAAATACAATGGGTTGGACAAAGCATTGGGGATTGGATTTTTGAATAGCTTGTCTGCACTCGAATAGCGTTTTACCGGTTGTACAAATGTCATCAATTAACAGAACAGAAGGGTATGTTTTACGTCCTACCCATTCAAATTGGCACGACAGATTGTTTTCTCGTTCTTTTCTTGATCGACCTATTTGATCCCGATCTACAAAGATAGTATGTCTCTTCAGACTTTGAAAATCTTTTGGTAAGCCTGTCATACGCGATAAAACGTCAACCATTAATTCACACTGATTGTATCCTCTGGAAAACTTTTTTTGCAGGCTTAAAGGGACAGGAATAAAGACACTGTCCTGAAGTCGAGAGTAAGGAATGGTGGACTCAAGCAAGGGGTAGATAAGTTTGGCAATCCATTGTGCGGCAGGATAGTTACGATGATATTTAAGAGAAGCGATGAGCAAGGAAGCTTCCTTGGTATATCGAGAAGAACAAAAAACCAGGTCTCCAAAACGACTGATGAAGTGGCCATGAGGATAGCAGGATTGTTGTAATAGACCTAGACAATGTTTACATAAGAAATCGGTATTTGGCGCGTTACAAATACTACAGGTAGGAGGAAAGAAGAGATTCCCCAATTCCAAAGAAAGATGTGAAAAGAAGTTTTTTGGTGGGGGTTTCATACGTTTTTAACAAAGGATTCCAATGCGATGAAATTGTCGAGATTCCTTTTTTGCAAAACCACCACTTCTTCCGTATAGGGTATTTTGTAAGAATTGGGTTGATAAAACCGATGAAACGCATTTTTCATGGTCACTATATTGTCGTTTTTTGTCAAGACAGGGGTAAGGTGCAAGATGTGTGCAAACGTTTTCACTTTGGGGTCGTATATGAAAGGGAGGATGGGTTTTTTAAGAAGAGATAGAAGGATCATGAAATGAAGACGCATACCAATACCAAATTGACATCTTCGAAGCAAAGACAACATATCTTCAGGGGTGTTAAAAGTATCGATTAAATGAGAGGGATATTTCATCTTTTGTTGTAGCAAAATTGAAAACTTCTTGTCATAGTCAGGATAAAAGGGTGTAAATACCAAGGGTAGTTTGGTGGTGTTGCCTACGTCGTCAAGAAAAGTCGCAATATCTTCAATCTTGGAATTGGTTTGTGGATTTGGACCAAAGCATATAGCTATAAAGTTATCGTGATGGGGATATGAGTCAATATTGAAAGCGTGCTCTGGGCGTAAAGAAAAAATGGGATCAACCGTAACGGTCACAATAGAAGGACGGACACCAATTTGGTCTACAAGTTGTCGAGAGGCTTCATCTCGTAAAGTTATGGCTGTACACTGATTGAATACAATTTTACACAAGAACCTATTTACTGCATGGTGCAATGGACCGATTCCATTGGCATAAATGAAAACAGGCTTGCGAAAGAAACGAGCAATTTGAATGATTCCAAGGTAATACAAAGGACTTTTAAAGCTCGTAATATCTTGAATCAATCCACCACCACCGCTAATCAGCGCATCACATCGGAAGATTTCTTCAAGAACAGAAAAAAAAGAAAACCGTTCGATAGCAAAAGCATCGGTAAGAGTAGAAGTGGAATAAGGATTGGCGGATAAAACAGAGATATCGAGAGGGTATCCCTTCTTTTTTAACAGGGATAAATCTCTCATCAAGGTTCGGAGAATTGCTTCATCACCAATGTTTCCAAATCCATAGTAACCAGACAATACAATTTTCTTCTGTGAAAACCTTACTTGATGTTGTTGTAGATAAAAAGGGACTGTGCTTAGGATGCGAGTAAAACGTTGTTTTGGTTCTTTTAAGGCACGATACAACCACTCTAGTTTGTGATCAATCCACCATTGCGGTGAACGTTTAGATTGACCAGACCAGACATCAAATGATCCACCAACACCAATTGCAATTTTGCATGGCAGTTGATCTTTCCAACGGGCAATGAAACACTCTTGCTTCCCCATTCCCAAAGCAACCAATAGAATATCGGGCTGTGTTTTTTGGATTTCTTGAACAAGAGAGCTTTCTTCGTGTGATTGAAAGTATCCATTATGCATACCCGCAATAGTGATACCAGGATATTGGCGTTGGACAAAGGTTTGTAAAGAGGGTAAAATATCTTTTTTCCCACCCACAAAAAAAACTTTCCAGTTTTTCTGATGGGCAATTTGTAAAAGATCTGTAGAAAATTCGATCCCAGGAATTCTTTCCAGAAAACAAGATTGTTGGATTTTTGCTAACGCTACAATACTCATTCCATCTGGAAGAACAAGGTCAGCCTGTTGAATAGCTTCCCATACTTTTTTTTCTCGAGATGCTTTGGCCAGCATTTCGATATTCAATGTAACAACATGTTTGCAATGAGGAGTACTTTCTATGGATTGAGAAAGCTCCGATAAAATCTGATCTTTTGGTTTGCCGCTAACAGATATGGAGCTGATTGGAACAGAATCTTTCAATATATCTCTGTATACATGCTCTGTTTTGTCAATCATAGTGTCGTTGGAGAAGTATTGTTGAATCATCTTGTGACCATTTTTGATGAAAGCATTCTGTTTTTCTTTGGATTCCAACAGGCTGATTACAGCTTTCGATAAAAGTGGGATAGAGCTATATATCGACCCGTTGTATTCATTAATAATGAGTTCACGAATCCCTCCAACCTTTTTTGCCACTACAGGAACCCCCGCGTTCATGCTTTCAAGAATGGCAATCCCTAGGGCTTCAGATTTAGGGGTGAAAAGCATAACATCAGAAGCCACAATGTAGGGTTGTGGATGTTGCTGAAAGCCTACAAAATGAACAGACTGCTCGATCCCCAAATCTTTACACCGTTTTTTTAAACGAGCTTCTAATTCTCCTCCCCCAATTAATAGTAAATGAACAGGTGTGGTATGAACTTTTTCATAGTGCTTTTTGAGAAAGGCAAAAACGCGAAGGGTTTCATCATATCCTTTGACCCGAACGAGCCTTCCCAAGCTACCAACAACGCATGCATGAGGGGGAATCTGAAGTGTTTTTCGGAGTTCTTGTTTTTGTGTAGCGGCATCGGCAGGTTCAATTTTATTGTGAAGGGGAACACCATTTTTAACAATATGAATGCGTTCTCTAGAAACACCTCTTCGAATCAATTGAGTAGCAACTTCATAGGATACGGCAATGTATTGCGTTGATACATGCAGAGTCCATTGATCAATGATGCTGAAAACAATGCCCAATACTCTTGATGAATAGTCATACAAAGGGTTGCTATGGTAGGTTGTAACGATAGGGATTGAAGATTTGAGCAAGGCAATTCGACCGTACATGTTTGCTTTTAAACCGTGAGTATGAAGGATATCAATGTTGTGATCTTTGACCCAACGGCGAATGATGGAGGGAAGCGAAAGGTCCATTTTTGATCGCAAAGGATATGTCGTTTTTTGAATCGTAGTGAGTTTCTCTACCGAATGTGAAAGAGCTCCTTCTCCTAGAGAAAAGAAAGAAACCGTAACACAGTCTGAAGGCATTTGTTCGCATAAAGTTAAAATATGTCTTCTCCCACCTCCGGCATCACCGCCATCAGCAAGGATTCCAATTCGTATTTTTCGCATACGCATAGTATACAAAAAAACATTTCAATTACTGCATCTGATACACTCGCCATACTTTCTCAACCGAACCCATTCTACGCAAAGGATTCATCATGGGTAAGTTTGAATCGGCAATTTGCGAAGCAGAGATTCTTTGAATCCCACTTTTTTTTACAGCTTGATACAATTTCTTGTAAAGAGCGGTGTCAAGTCCGCTAAAAGGAACATTGGATCCAAGAATTAAAACTCTAGCGCGCGTGAAGTGGTGTCCATGAATGGTTTGATACATTCGAAGAAAACCTTTTAAATCTTGTTTTAACAAAGACCATAGAGAGGGGTATAGTGGAAACTGGTAGGGGAAATGAAGCAGTGCTTCATTTATATCGGGTACCGTAATACCAATGCCAACAATCTTCCGTTCTTTAGTCTCGGCGATATGAATGAGCGATGGTTCCCAAAATACAGTGATGGCCTGTTGCAAAGATTTCTG
The DNA here is from genome assembly GCA_028700655.1 of Caldisericia bacterium. Classification (GTDB taxonomy): domain Bacteria; phylum Caldisericota; class Caldisericia; order UBA6126; family UBA6126; genus JAGLCW01. The sequence continues at coordinate 21,762 of JAQVSG010000010.1, read as the reverse complement.
TTCCCCCTTGCAAAGGGGGGAGAATTGAGGATGTTCAGGGCTTGTCCACAGGTGGTTGTAAAGAGATACAATTCGATTCACCTCATAGGGAAGATTCTTTTTTGTGGGAGAGTAGATACGAATTCCTTTTTGACGTAGTTGTTCTTCCAAAGATCCGTAACGGGATTCATTTTTCTGAATTCTGTGCAAATACTCAGTAAAGCTTTTTTCCTCTACTCCAAACGAAAACCAGTCGTTCATCTTGTGACCATACGCAGAAAAGAAAGATTCGTAATAAGGCGGGTGAAAGGGTTCCATAAAAGAGGGAGGAGAATCAAAACCTTGGATCTGTAGACCAATCTGGGAGCTAGCATTAAACCGACCGTGGCCCAGGATACGATGGACATTGTTATTTCGAAGGCTTTCGCAAGCTGTTTCAATGAGAGTATGAGCGATGTCTTTGTTGGGAATGCACTCAAATAGACCAATCCAACCTGTTTTGCGCAGGGAAGTTGAGGATTGAAGCTCATCGTATTTATCGTCAATCCATGCGGCAATCCTGCCTACCGGTTTGTTGTTTTGATAGGCAACCCAGTATTGAACAAAAGATGCATGCTCTTGAAAAAACGGATTCCTTTTTGGATGTAGTTCCATATATTCCAAAAGGTACAGTTGATACTGAGATTGTGTTCGATACCATGGAACTGAAAAAAAGGCACGAAAAAAATGATTGAGAATAGAGGTGTTAATCGACATCTCCAATTTTTTGTTGAAGCGAGTTCCAAAAACGGCTGTTTGAATGTGGTGATTCAATCAGTTATCCGTTTTTTTCAGCAGAGAAGAGTGTTTTTCTCTTATTTTTTCAACTTTTGGTTGAATGGAAATCTGACAATACATTTGTTGGGGATTCTTTTGGAAATATTGATGATGATATGGTTCTGCAGGATAAAAATGAGACAGTTTTACAATCTCTGTTACGATTGGTTTTTCAAATGGATCGAATGTTGAGAGATGCTGCACATAGGAAAGGGCGATATCTTTTTGCAGATCGGTGGTATAAAATATGGCCGAGCGATATTGAGTGCCAACATCGGGTCCTTGAGAGTTCAAAGAAGTTGGGTTGTGAGCAGAAAAAAAGATAGAGAGCAACTCTTTGTAAGGAATAATAGAAGGGTCAAATACAATCCGTATTGCCTCGGCATGGCCCGTTCTGCCTATACAAACATCGTCATACGTTGGATTTTCAATGGTACCACCGGTATATCCTGGTTCTATAGAAACGACACCCTCTAAAAGTGAAAAAACAGCTTCCATACACCAAAAACATCCTCCCGCAAAGACGGCAGTTTCAGTGCTTTGTGACAAAGTGATCTCATTCATTTTCTATTTGACTCCTTATGCTGTTTTCTAGCGCATCAATGTAAGGGTAATCAATCAACCGAAGTTGGCAAATAAGGGATACAATCTTTTCTTTATCTTTGGAAAAAAACATTTTTTCACGGAACATATCGGGATCTAAAAGCTCAAGGATTTCGACAGTGTGTGTAAATTGAATACGTGTTAGCGTTTTTAGTAAACTTTGAATATCTTCAATGTCGTCTGTTTTTTGAATTTTCTCCACAAAAATGGTTGCAGGAAGTTGATGCATATTGCGATATTTATTTTTGTACAACGTATTTAAAAAAGAACAGATTTCTTGGAGATCTTCACAATTCATCATTTTTTCTTCAATTGTAGACACTTTGAGAGAGGACAAAATAGATTGAAACGTTGGTTTTTGAAGGATTTGCCGAAGAATATTAAAAAGAGTTTCAATTTGTGTAAGGGAAGGGTTTTCTTCAATTTTTCGTAGGAAGATCGTAGGGGAGATTTTCTGAAGATCTGGGTACTGGATTTTATACAAGGTACTTAACAAAAGCCCAATATCCTGTAAGTTGTCATGGTATTTAAATTTTTCAATAAAAACATTTACGGAGAGAGATCGGAAGATTGACTTGAAGCAGCTTTTCGTACACACTTCTTTCAGTGTGCATAAAAGCATTCCAATATCTCGAAGATTGTTCCCCATTCGAATCTTGGTTTCAAACAACACAGGGGGGAGTTTTGTAATATAGATATACTGAATCTCTTCAAGGTAGGAAAGAAGCAAGCCAATGCTTCGCAAATTGTCGCATTTTTCAATTTTTTCTCCAAGTAGAGAGGGGGGTATTAACTGAATAATCTCTTGGAAAAAGGAAGGTGATACAGTGATTTGGAGGGAGGAGAGGAACCAACTGATGGTCTCAAGGTTGTCGTTGTCTTTAATTTTATCTACAAGCATGGAAGGTTCAATCTCACCAATGTAGGGATAGTTGATGCTTTGCAAATCTTTCATCAGCTTGCTAATAAAAGTAAGATCTTGGGTATTCTTGATCTGGTTGATGAAAATGGAAGCGGGAAGCAGTTTGATAATGACTTTAAAAAGCTCTGAAGAAAATATTTCCTTTAATGTCGTAAGAAGATGTCCTGTTTCCGACATGTTTGTAGATTCTTGAATTTTGGCCGCAAATATGCTTGGAGGAATCTCGTTTATATGGGGGTATCGAAGGTTCTGAAGAAATTGGAGTAAACCCGCCACATCAGCAAGGCTGGATGTCTTCTGAATTTGCTGATTGAACACCGATACAGGCAATTCATAACATTTTTCATAGTGGTGAAAAATGAACAATAAACAGTGCAAGTGGCATTGTTTTTGCATTGCATCCATAATGGATTCAATGGTAGGTAGAGAGAAAGAAGAAAAAATGTCTTGCAGTCGAGAGTGTTCTACATTGTACGAAATGGAAGCATTAACAAATGTAGCCCGACTTAAGACGTCTACCAATATAGTTTTGAAATCGTCATACTCGCATAAACGATTGCATGTGTTGGGACGAATCCTTGAAAGTACCATCATGCCTTCTTCGGGAACAATTAATAAATAATAATATAAAAAAGCATCCATGTGATATATCTTCTGGATTTCTAAATATGAAAACAAATTCATGATGGAATGTTGTACATCTTTTCCAAACGAAGGGTGATTTTGATATAACGAAACAATTTGATCGGCCAGAGCAGGATGAGAAAGACCCACGTAATGATGATCATCTTTAGAAAATGAATACAATAGGGGAGAAGAATGCAGACCGTCCTCAATGGCGACAGATGAAATCGATAAGTAATTCTCTAGAAAGTCTTTACGAATGGGGATTTCATATTGTTCAAGAAAAGCAATAGGTAAAAGAAGATTCTCGGCATGGGAAGCTTGTATCGTTTCCATCAAAATATCTTCAATCGGAGTGTTTTTTTGAAGAGCCTGTAATGCAAAACACAATTCGTAAAGATTGTGATATTTGTCAAGGGCGGTTCGCTGTGATAATACTTCTTGAATGGTAGCATTGTCAGAGGGTTTTCTTCTTAAAATGACAAGGAATCGTTCAACAATGCGACTGGATAAATTTGATTGAAATGAGATTTGAACACAATTTTGTATGGTTGATAAGGAAGGTTTACGGCGCAAGAACAGAATCCGGTTTTTGAGAGAGGAATAGAATTCTTCGCAAAAAAATTCTTCGGAATTGGCAAGGTGAATGTCGTCCAAAATCAGAACGCTTTTTCCTTGTTCCAATAAAGAGGCCAAATCTAAGAGTTGTTGGGGGCTAATTTGTGTTGTCTTTAATGAAAGATACAGTACCAGGTGCCCCTTTTTTGCGAGTTCATAACCAACTACGTAGCCAAATGTGGTTTTACCACTAGCTTCTTCCGATTGCACCATAACAGTTTGGTGTTCAATGTGATCCCACACTTTTTTAAACGCAGGATCCTTCACAACATATCCTTTTTGAAGGTCAATCCATCGAGTTCCTTGTAGTCGGAAAAATTCGGGTTCTTTGTGAAGGTCTTTTTCCAAAGTGATTTCAATTGTGTTGTATCGATTTCTCAGATACATTTGAATTTGAGAAGCGATGGTAGCATGAAGAAGTGAATATTGATCTGTAACAGGGTGATAAATACTGATGGGCCAACTTTTTTTCGGATCAATGACCCATCGAAGAGTAAAGCGATGAGAAATCAGAAAAAAACCACAAACAAGAAGGGATATATAAAAGATAAAAAGGATTGCCTGGAAAGAAAGTATAAACTGCACATTAATTAAGAGAATAAAAAGCACAACTGTATTTAAAAAAGTGATCCAGGAGAATGTTTTATCTAAACGAAAGCGAGGAAAAGTGCTTTTCGAAGATGCAATTTCTTCCAGGGTTGTATTAATGGCATTGTCGTAGTTTTTTTGGACATTGTCAATTTTCTGATGAATATCGGAAGGCGAATCGTTGATTTCAATACAGAGTTTAGAGGTAATATATTGTAGTTTTTTCCGTAGCGTGTACGGTTTTTGAAGGAGAAGAAAATAGGAGAGGATTGTGATAATACTTTCTGTGAAGAAAAAAAGAGTTATAAACATGAGGCCGTTTTGAAGAAAAGAATTTTGCTGGATGGTTTGAATCAATGTAGGAAACTGACCCAGAAGAAATCGAGTTGAAAAAACGTGAAGATAAGCAATAAAAGCTAGAAAATACATAGTAGTTTTTCCAAAGTTAGTTTTTGCATACCCTCATCCAATCGAATGGAAAACTTCATTAACAAGAAGTAATACCGTTTAAAAGTTCAATATGGTGTACCAAATCATCGGCTGTTTCAAATGTATGAAACGATTCTGAGATGGGGGATGGAGGTGTGGCAATGAAGTCTTTATGAAGAACCATTTCAACAATAGACCAAGGGAAAACGGTAGGAGGGGAAGGTGTATCCGCTTTAAAAAAATGATCCGGGAGGGGGTAGTTTTTCAGTGTAAATGTATAGTATGTTTCCCGAAAAGAAGCATTTTCAACCAAATAGAGAAATTGGGAAAAATAGCTTTCATTTCCGAAATATCGACCTTCTTTTGTAAAATAGGGATCTCCAGTGGATAAAAAAACGTTGTGCCATTGGATTAACGTTTTCATGGTCTCATTTTCTATATTTGGCAAGTCGGCTTGTGTCCACGAGGAAAGTAGTTTGCGAATACGTATCAATTCAGCTTTTGCCTTTTCTTTAGAGGCATCTGAAGTAAGATCCTCAAAAGGATATACTATAACTGATAAATCGCTTTGCGTAATCATAATCAACTCCATATCTTTATCGATTAACGAAATACTCAAAATAGAATTACCTACTAGTATTGTACCATATTTCTAAAAAATGGAGAGAGAATGCGGTGACCTTAGGATAGGTGGGATTGAATGACCGATAAAAGCTCCTCGGGTGAATCTGAGCCTATAAATAGAGTAGCACCATTCTTGAGCGTAAGCATGACGCCCGTATTTCCGTGCATAATATAGGCTTTGCGTTTTCCAATGCCTCGGTTCCCCCAGCCCCCATACTCAAAAAGAGGATTTATTATCTTGGCTTCTGCTTTTTGAATGTCGCTGAAAGGAATGAATCGTCGAATAAAAAACCGATTGGTAGAAGATAATCGAATTCCCTGTTCACTGATAAACGTTTGTAGATCGCTTGTAACCATGAACAATGGAAACAAAATACCCATCCCGATCCAAAGAATAATAACTCCCGAATCCGAGGCAGGATTTGTTCCTACAGGCACACCTTTGACAAGCTGAATATAGGCTGTGTACCAAGCAAAAAAAGTGGTCAGAAGGACAAGAGCCCAAACCCACCACTGATTCATTGCTTGTCTTTCTTCATATTCTACAAGGGAATCTTCCATACCATCCTCTTTCTGATGCTCGTAGGCACCCACCGAAAATTCTATAGCATGAACAATGAACACAACTATTTTATCGGTATTTGTCTGTAAAGAAAAGATTCTTTTCAAATCTCTGCTTCTATATGATTCTATAATGAACTTTTTCTTTTATAATACAATGTGATCTGTCAATTCTTGCCTATATATAGGAGGTATCGTATGGCCGACTTTACATTTACCATTGAGGAAACCATTGGAACTCTTTCCACCAATGCCAAAGGGTGGAAGAAAGAGCTGAACAAAGTATCGTGGGGTGGACGACCCCCTAAGTATGATATCCGGGATTGGTCCCCGGAGCATGATAAAATGAGCAAAGGTGTGACGTTGAGCGATGAAGAAGTTGTTGAATTGAAAAAGTTACTGGAACAGGTAACGATTCCATGAAGTAGGATTTCAATGAAAAATTCATAAGGAGAATCTTTTGAATAGTATTGAAGTGATTCACCTCTACATTTTTGGGCCTTTTCATCGCCGTGTCGGTGAGATAGCATTGTAGTTTTACTCCTTTTTGCTGTAGGCATTTTTTAACAAGCACGCGAGCAATACAGAAAAAGTGGATCTTGTAGTCTCTTTTACGACATAGAGACAGGATGGACGAGAACAATCTTTTACTTGCGAAAAGCGTGTATTTAGAAAAAAAAACCGTACAATAGAATAGTACTTTACGAAAGTATGCGTTTGAACGGAGAGGACTCATGAAAGTTGAAGAGTGCTACAAAGAGGGTTTTTATGAGATTTTTAAAAATGCATTCAATAGCATTGCCATTTTTCAGCTGGTCTTTGACGAGAACAAGCAACCCATTGATTTCACCTGTATCGAAGTAAACCGTTCCTTTCAAAGAATTTTCAAGATTCAGCATCCTTCCTATGTGGGCAAATGCCAAAACGATCTCCAGAAATATCCTGTAACACCAAGTTTTGAGAAGTTGTTACAAGTACAGCATACGCAATCACCTCAATCGTATCATTTTCACGAAAAAGCAACCGAACGCTATTTCCAAGTTCATTTATATGCACCAAGAAACCGAATTGTGGTAGCCGTGTTCCAGGATACTACTCAAGCTATAATGAACACAAAAGCGTTAAAAATTCAAAATCATTTAGGAACCCATGTTTCATCCCTCAATGACGAAAAGCAAGTTTGTGACGAAGTTGTTAAATGTACTATTGCTCTCCCGTTTATTGATGCCTGCGGAATCTATTTATGCGATGTTGAGAATCAGAAATTTGAATTGCAATCTAGTTTGGGATTCTCTTCTACATTCATTGCCCATGTTCAGTCTCTAGCTTTTTCTTCTCCGGAGGGTGAGAAACTAAATGGTATGAAAAGTCCTTTTTTTGGTCATGCAACAGACCGATTGATCGTTGGCTACGATCGATATAAAGACGAGAACATCAAGGCAATTGCTATCCTGCCCATTGAATATATGGGACTAAAGATTGGGTCTCTCAATATTGCCTCCAAAACGCACGATCAGTTTCCCGAAGAGATACAAAAGACACTTACCAGCATCATTTATTTGATAGGAAGCACCTTGTCACGTATTGTTGAAGTCAATAAACTGAAATCCAATGAAGAGATCTTGCGAGAGACCATCAACCAATCTACTGATGGGATTGTGATTATGGATGCTACCCATCGAATTGTTTTATGCAATCAAGTTCAGAAAAATTTGTTACAAAACTTCTCTGGCGATAGTAAGAGTCTGTTTTTTTGGGAAATGCTGGGGAAAATGCATCCTATTGCTAACCAAACACCAAAAAAAATAAACGCATACAAACAATGGATCCAAAAATACCAAAATATGGAGGAAGACAATCCACAAGTTTTAATCAAAATGAAGGTGGAGAATGGACCGTATCAAAGCAATGTATACGAGATTTCTTTTTTTCCTATACTGCTTCAAAAAGAACGTATGTACGGTGCGATTCTTCGAGATATCACAAAACAGATCGAGATTGAAACTTTAAAAAGCTCTTTTATAAATACCGTATCTCATGAGATGCGAACCCCGTTAACGGCCATTCAGAGCAGCATTCATCTTTTGAACGATTCGTCGGTAGGAATAGTGAACGACAAACAAAAAGAACTTCTCTCTATTAGTACAAGGAACATTGATCGTCTTTCGATGTTTGTATACAATATTCTAGATTTCCAAAAAGTTCACGATTCTTCCTTCTGTCTCACTCTTCAAAATCATGATATTACAGAAATATTGAAAGAAACAGCGCATTTCTTCTCCTCTTTGGCATTGGAAAAAGGTATTACGATCCATACCGATGTTCCTTCTTCACCCCTAATTGTACAGGTGGACAAGAAGTATTTCCAAAAGGTTTTATTCACTCTGATTGGGAATGCTATGAAGTATACCAGCAAAGGGTCTGTTGAGCTTCGGGTGGATCGAATAGAAAAGAAGGACAAACTCCGGATTCAAGTTATTGATACGGGCATTGGACTTCACCCCTACGAGATAAACGATTTATTTCATTCCACCTCCATGAAAAATTGTTCAGAAAACTTTGCAAGCCGCTATTCTTCTGGCATGAATTTAGCATTGTCCAAGAAAATTATTCAGCTCCATCGCGGAGACCTATGGGCTACTTCTGAATATGGGAAAGGCAGTATATTCCATATTGAGTTGCCCTACAAATATAATTTTTCTGAAGAGATCTAGAGCTTTCTGCGAAAAAGCAGAGTTTTTCCAAAATCAACTTTCCTTTTAGAAAAAACTGTTGGAATATTCCCAAATGTACCAAATCATGTATAGTTGAATTGTAACTTTTTTTTCATTTTTTTTATTTCAGCTGATTCGTATCAGCTAGCTGACGGTATTTTAGAAAGGAGTTTTTTATGAAATGGTATCTCGCTCCCTGGAAAAAGTTTGCGGTTTTTACTGGAAGAGCTCGACGCAGTGAGTATTGGACCTTTGTCTTGATTAACGCAATCATTGGTGCAGTTTTAAACTCCATCCCACCTAAAGTAAACGGACAAATGTACTCTATCTGGTATCCCATTTTTAGCTTAATCATCCTCATTCCGGGCCTTGCTGTTATGGTTCGACGATTACATGACACAGGACGAAGTGGCTGGAACTGGCTTTGGGCGCTCCTTCCCATTATTGGCTGGATTGTTCTTCTTGTTTTCTTTGTACAAGACAGCAAACCAGGCGACAACGAATACGGTCCAAATCCGAAGGTAGAAACGAACTAGCATTATTTTATGAAAGTGGTTGATTGCTATCATCAACGATAGCAGTCAACCACTTTTTTTTTACACAAATCCTTTTTTTTTTGAAAAACCATCTTTTCCTGCTAAAATACTCTTGGTTTGGGGCAGTAGTTCAATTGGGAGAACACGTGCTTCGCAAGTACGAGGTCGGGGGTTCGATTCCCCCCTGCTCCACCATTTCATCTATTTCAACCAACTTTGTCCGTGTTTCTGTTTTTTACAGCATGGTTATTTTTCAATGCAAACACCTCCACAAAGCTCTCTCTTGTCATATAATAAGGGTACCTGCATTTTGAAAGGAATGGTGCTATGAAAGTATATTTGAAAATTCTTCGTATAGCATTGGTTGCTTCATTGCTTCTTACGGGGTGCTCTAGAAAAGATCAAAAAGCGGTAACAATTCAAGACAATCGTGTATCGATGGATGCAATCGAGATTTCTTTTCAAAATAAAAACGCAATCGATAGCCAGCAAATCACATTAACGAATGTGTCCAACATCTTCCAAGCCGATGGTCTGATTTCTGATTTGTACCGGATTGAACTAGGCGAAGACTATTGGGATGAACCCATAGATGTACAGATGATCCTTTCCAGAAATGGACTGCTAGATCCCCCTGTAGGAACTATTTCATTCGGCGTTGGAATGGAATCTCCAGGTGAGGACGAAAGCATTGTTTTATATCAATATATGGAGGCACTTGTACAAGATGAAACTGTCAGTGCTTCTTTTATCCCTGCTCATTATCGAAAACAAACCATCATCCGGCGGCTTGCTTCCGAATCGAATCTTCCTCATCAAAAAAACCAAACTCAACTGTATGTAGGCTTGTTTCAGCATACAGTTGAAAGTAAAAATGATGGCCTTTTTCGCGTGTATCTACCTTCGATCCAAAAATCTGGCGAAAGCTTTCTATTGAATCCTTCTGATCGACAGACTTTTATGGAAGACTTGGAATCCGTTTATCAGATCTTTATCCAAAAAGGATATCGTTATTCCAAACGATCGCTCTGGCCTTTTGACATCTATATCCAAAGCTTAGATACAGATGGCTACTACATGCAAAGAAATGAATTCACTAGCATAGACAAGTCCCTTCCCTATTCAACCAATTTCGGTGCAATCTATCTGCACATTGACCTGTTTCAAAATGGGTATCAAACAGATATCGTCAAACCAATCCTCATCCACGAGTTTTTTCATTTTGTGCAAAGCAATTATACAACCCCCAGCACTGCTTGTGTCTGGTTCGATGAAGCAACTGCGTCCTATTATGAATGGACCCTCAATCGAAAGCTTCCCAATGCAACCTCTACGCACTGGTTTCTCCTTTTTGATGGAGTCTATCCCGTTATTGATTCAACTAGTCAGGGGTATGCAAGAATGCCATTAATAGAGTATATTGCTCATAAACAGTCGGACGACTTTATTGTAAAAGCCTATCAATACGGAGGAAAAAACGGAGATTGGGAACATGCTTTTTATAGTTCCTTTGGGGGGAATCCAGCCAATTGGGCCAGCGATTTTTATGAAAAAGTGCTTCTAGGAAGAGTAGCAAACAATTACAGCCCCCATGATTTATACATAGAATTGGTCGCAAACAACAAAGATTTCAGGTCGATTGGCAAAACGTTGCGCTTATCCCTGCCAAGCCAAGAAGAATATAGCCAACTATTGGCCAACAGGGAAACCCCGTTGCTTGGAGCCACAACCCTTACAATCCCTCCATTTGGTGCAAGAATTGTTGCCTTAACATGGGATGAAAAACAGGATCAAAATGCCCAAGAAGGATGGAATCCTGTTGTATTCGTAGAAGGCGATGTTTCTGTTGCAGTCATTGCCATGCAAGGAAACAAGTATGATCTTCTACAAGGAAATCCTGATGTTGTACTCAAAAATTTTCCTCAGTCTACAAAAAAAGGAACCCAGTATCTAGTTTTCGTTGTGGGGTTGAACGATTCCATTCAAAACGATTGCCAGTTTTCAGTCTATCTGAAGCCTGCTGGGCAATACTAGGAGGTAAATGATGTATACTGATGCCATGCTGGGCAATTTACTTGTGCTACTGATGATCGCGGTACTTTTTCTTGAAGCAATCTTTCTGCTACTTGTTTATCTCAAGCGCAAACCTATTGTCATTCATGGTTTTTTCGCGCCTTTGCATTGTATCTTTAGTGCACTCGTATTACTTTTTGCCATAGGGGTTCCGGACATTTATGGTCCTAGTTGTCTCACCGTATTTCTCTGTGGCTTGATATTGATTTATCTTTTATGTACGGGCATTGCTTTGGTCAAAGAATACAAAACATGGCATATCTTCTTATTCAATGGCGATTTTAAACACCTTTTGCAAGAAACCTCTCGGGATCTTAATCTTACCACTACTGTGTATCCAGAACACAGAGAGGGAAAATATGTGGTATGGATTGAAGAATGGAAGGAAGAAATTACTGTCCAAAAAGAAGTAGAAACATGGATATGGTGTTATCATAAAAGCCGAAGAAATCAAAGAAAGTTGTCGGAATTCTACAAACGGATCCTAGAAAAATCCCAAGAGGAAACAAATCCATCCCCCATAAACATAAAGGCAGTTTCTGTATTCATAATTCTAATAGGGGTTAGTATATGGGGGGTTGTCTATCTTTTACAGCTATTCTTACGATGACCAAAAATATGAGTATACTGAATTGTACAAGCAGGATTTACATGCTAGATCAGGACGAGAAGAAGAATTAATGTTGATCAGTGTTTGTACCAATTTGGCAGTGAATCTTGATGTCGAAAATCATATAGTGAATGCTTCATTAGATTGATACCAAGGAGGACAAAATGAAACATGTATTTATGAAAGTTGTTTTGATTTCATTCATTGCAATTTCCATGACAAGTTGCAGTCTACAAGGCAACACTACCAATAGCAGCAATACCACACCCCATCAAACAAAAGCCACATTCACTGAAGCAACGCAACAGATAAAGCAAATCAATGAACAGAATCTAGATTTTTCAGAAGATTTTGCAGGTTTTGTTTTTATATGGTGCCCAATGCAGGAGTACCTTGTCAAAGATATCACTTGTTCAGATTATTTGTTAGAGTACTATAATTCCTTGCAATTTGAGGCACAAAAATATCATGTTGCTTTCTCGTTAGTGCTTGGTTCCATGGAGAAAAAAACATTCAACGAAATTATTGTGCAGCATAGAGAGCAATACGGTGTTGAAGTAGATTTTGATTCCGTGAATGAAAAAGAACTCAAGTATACTATTTTCTACGACCAAGAAAACATATTTAAGGACACCTATGAAATCGTTGCATATCCGTCTATGCTGTTTATGGATAGCAAAGGATCTGTAATAGATAGTGATACAGGATGGTCAGTAGAACAATTAGGAGATTTTATCGACAAACTGAAATCTCTATACACTACAGAATAGTGAATTAAATTATCCTGCAATGCCGGGCACATAAAGAAGAACGAGAAAGAGAAGTTCATTGGAAGTTCTCTTTCTCGTTTTGTTTACTGGTACTATTCGTGATAGGTGTTCATACATTGCTCAAGTTTTCCTCCAATTTGATGTTTTCATCACCACTTTTGGTTTTAATCAATAACTCTACATCCGCACCATTGCCAAAGGAAACGGGTTGATCGGTAAAAGTTTGTTCCTGGCCCATATAGTCGATGAATTTTCTGGACTTATTGGTATCTTTGGTAGCGATGGTTCCCCCGTTTGTAAGAAGGTGGGCATGTAGGTCTCCAGAATATGTTTTCAAATAGATGGTTCCTTGGGGCGAGACTTTTTTCAACGCCACATCCCCGCTAAAAGTACCAATTTCGGCATCGGAGATGGTTGCATTTACGATCCCAATATCACCGGAAAAACACTTAATGGGTCCTTGAATTGCACTATTGGATATCTCAATATCACCACTTTTTGTGAATGCTTTGCAAAGGTGTGTGGTAGAATTGATTTCAATGTCTCCACTGATAGTTTCAAGCTCCACTAGGCCATGCAATTCATTGGCTTGGATATCCCCCGATACGGATTTGGCGACAACACTTTGCTGTAAATTATGCAATTGCAAGTCACCCGAAACGGATTTCAGCGTTATCGCAAGTACGCTGGGTACAAGTAGTTGAATACGACGTTTTTTACGGCCGACAAAGAACGATCTTTGTGCAACATCATTTTTGCTTTTTATCGAGATTCTCTGTTCCGAACAAACAATGTCGACAAGATCTCTTCCTTTTTTCAACTCGATATTTTTTAGCTGGGGGTCTCCGATGATTTCAATATCTTCATCAATGCTCTTACAAACAAGTTCTTTTTGGCTTCCAACAGGAATGACATCCTGGTTTTCATCAATGTCTATCTCGTTGGTATTGTGCGTTTCTGTGGCAGTTTCTTCCATGGAAGAAACTGCAGAGGAGTTCTCTTTACGCTTCTGCCATTTTTCTTCTAGCTGCAGTCTTTGCTCGTGGGTAATTTTCCCGGATTCTTCCAATATATCCAGTTTTTCTATGACTGTGTTTTTCATACTATTCTCCTTGGTCGTTTATTTTTTCTAACAAATCATCAAACGCAATGTCACCATCATCATATTGTTCCAAAATCTCCAATACATCTTTGTCTTCTTTGGACAATGGTTCTTGCGAATCTACAGACGATTCTTTCCATGTGTCCTTTATTTTTCGAAACGAATCGGAGATTTCATGAAGAGTGCTTTTAATCTTGGCAGGGTCTACCACTTTTTCCACAAAGCTTTGTTCGGTTTTTTCTGATTCGACGTGGTTGCGAATGCTTTCAAGAAGTTGATCCAATTTATTCCTAGCGGTTGGATACGAAATGTTAAGTCGTTCTTGAACTTCTTTTAAGTTACCCCGAGAGATCAAAAAACATTGCAAAAAGCTTTCTTCCTCCTTTGTTAAATGAGCGAAAGGGCCCATTGTAAAAGAACCGTTTACTTCGGTTTTACAAGAAGGACACGAGAGCACTTTAATGCGAAGCTTCGAACCACATGATGGACATATTGTGGGAACAGAACGTACATTTCGATTCTCGGTTTGTCGTGTTTTCATTCAATGCCTCCATAAAATTAAAATAGTTAAGCTAAACATTAACAATCTTAAAAAATATGTTAAAAATGTCAAGTTCCTTTTCACATTTTTTCTCTCTTTCTTTTTTCTTGCGAAATATTGGTTATCGATCATACTAAAAAGAAACGAACCAGAGGTGAGTATGAAAAAAATACATGAAAAATTCGGTTACAAAGGAAAATGGGTGGGTGTTTTGGAAAAAACCTTTGCCTGCAACAACGGAGAACTATCTCATTGGGAGGTTGTTACAAGGGTAAAACATCCCATTTCTATGACCATGATTGCCCAATTGCAACCCTCGGGCCGAATTGTTCTCATACGACAGTATCGACCCACTATCGAAAATTGGGTCATTGCCTTTCCTGCAGGATTGTCAGAATCGGACGATATTGCTACACAAGCTACTCGAGAATTGAAAGAAGAAACTGGGTACACAGGCAAAGTTGTTCGAGTGAGTCCTAGAATTTGCAGCAATGCTGGATTGTTTTCCGATTTTATGCATGTGGTGGAATTGGAAGTGGACGAAAACGATCCTATCAATGCCAATGTTATGGCTCAACTAGAATCCTCGGAGGAAATTGAAGTCGTTTTGTTGCAACCCGCAGCTATCCTTCCTTATCTTTTGGAACAAAACGCAAAGGGTGTGGATATCTCGGTGGGTGTATGGTATTCTTTTGCTCTCTATAAAGGGAGATAAACTTCTCGGTTGTCTAGCATCTGTTTGATGATTTGGTATAATGAAAGATAATAATCGTTGTTTTGTACATCATTAACAGGAGTAATAACAATGAGTTTGTTGCGAGATTCCCTCACACTTTATCGAGATTTGTTTCATTCGTCAATGAATCCAATGTGTTATTGCCAAATGATATACAATGATGATGGACAACCTGTTGACTATCAAATCATGGATGCAAATCCTGCCTTTGCTACTATGATGCATACCGATCAAGCACATGTTCTCCAGAGTATTGGATCCGACTTGCATCAAACCAATCCACCTCCCCATCTTCACGTATATGACAATGTTGTCAAAACAAAAAAAGATCGGTATGTGGAAGCATATGTTTCTGTGGCAAAACGAACCTACCAAATTCATATCTCTTCTCCTCATCACCCTTTCTTTTTCGCCATTTATTATGACATTACCTCTATTAAAAAGAATTTGCTAGAGCTTCAAGAAAAAGATCAGTTTCTACAAAACTTAATTGAAAATCTCTCTGGGTTTGTCTACCGATGTAAGTTTGATAAAAACTGGACCATGGTGTACCTGAGCAAAGGATTTGAAGAACTTACGGGATATTCTTCCGAGGATGTTCTGCAGAATCAGAGTATTAGCTACAACGATATCATCCATCCTGATTTTCAACAATCGATTTGGGAAAAATGGAACCATATTGTTAAAGCGCCTGGTACATTTCAAGATGAATATCCAATTACTACCAAGTCGGGCATGCAGAAGTGGGTATGGGAAAAAGGGCGCGCTATTTATGACTTAGAGGGAAATGTAGTCTATTTAGAAGGATTTATTACTGATATCACCCAACGAAAAAAAATGGAGATTTCGTACCAGAATTCTTTGCTAGAAGAAAAACAAAGGACCAATGAACTAGAATCTTTGTTTGAAGCAGCAAAAATGATTATCAAGCAAAAAGATTTTCAAAGCTCCTTTCGAAGAATGTTTGATCTTTTATGTTCGGTAACTTCTTCTACCAAAGGTTTTATTGGATTGTTTCAAAACCATCTTCCCTCCGACACTATTCTACTTTTGAAATCCATTGGTTTCACATTTGATTCCAGCGCACCCATCCCTATATCTATTCACCACGATCAATCCTTTTTTCAATCGATGAAACACCCTTTTATTAGTAGTGATATGATACAAGCTTTCTGGAAGCAATATCAAATAAAGCCTTGTCCTCCTTCTTTTTCTGTCATCTATACTCCTATTCGATATCAATCAAAAACTATTGGTATCATGGCTCTCACGGGAAAAGCTGAGAAATATAACATACAAGATAGCAAAGTGTGTAGCGCTTTTAGTTATCTCACGTCTCTAGCGTATCAAAACTGGGAAAGTGTCCGAATGATGGAAGATAATGAAAAAATGAAAGACCAATTTGTGAATCAGGTCTCGCATGAATTGCGTACACCCCTACTGGCTATTCAAAGTTGTCTTCGCCTTCTGCAAAGTCATTCTTGTTCCGATCATAAAGAACACACCCAAGAACTTTTGTCGATTTGTGATAAAAACTGTCAACGATTGTCTTTTTTCATCCGAGAAATATTGGATTTTCAGAAATTAAAATCCTCTCCTGTGTCACCTATTCTTGATCGCGTTTACCTTCCTACGCTTTTGCAGGAAATCATCAAGATGATACAGCCATTGGCTGATGAAAAACAATTGGTCATTCATAATGAGCTTCCCTCCACGCTTTCTATTTTACATGTAAACCGTGATGAAATGGCTACCTTGTTTCCCAACCTTCTCCACAACGCCATCAAATATACACACAAAGGATCCATTACTATTTCAGCGAAAGAAAAACCAGAACAAAAAATAATGCACATCCAGATTCAAGATACCGGCGAAGGAATTCACCAAGAAGACCTTCCCAAACTGTTTGCAAGTTTTACTCGGTGTTCTCGTTCCAACAAACAAAACAACAGCAGTGGTTTGGGTCTTTCTATATGCAAACAAATAGTCGAGCGTCACCGTGGGAAGATTTGGGTCGATTCGTTGTGGGGGAAAGGCAGTACTTTCCATATCCAACTTCCTCTTCAAAAAAATATCCAACATGCCCAATGACAAAGGAGAGCGCATGAACCACATTGCTTTAACAACAGAATCCATTCAAAATGCAACCTTTGCTTGCATTACCGGGGATCCATATCGCATTGAAGAACTTGCCAATCAAAAGCAATTTGATGCAAAAATCATTGAACGAAAAAGAGAATTCACAATTGCCATTGCATACGTTCAAAACAAACCATTACTTTTTGCTTCTCATGGAATTGGTGGTTCCTCCTTGGAAATTCTGGTAGAAGAATTGTCCCAGATTGGTATTCGAGACATCCTTCGAGTGGGCACTTCTGGTGCTATTCAGCCGTTTGTGAAACAAGGAGAAGTGGTGATTACACAGGCATCCATCCGACTCGATGGTGTGAGTCCTTTTTATGCCCCCATCGAATATCCTGCTATTGCACATTATGAATGGGTTTCGCTATTGCTGGAATCTGCCAAAAAGAAAAGCATTCCACACCACGTTGGAATCACTGCATCTACAGCTTCTTTTTATCCGGGGCAAAACCGGTTTGATACTACCAAAAAATATATTATTCCTCGCTGGAATGACACCATGGAACAGTGGAAACAACTAGGAGTCTTGAATTACGAAATGGAATCTGCTAGTTTGTTTGTGATCGCTAGCACTTTAGGAATTCGCGCAGGATGCATCACATCCATTGTTTCTGATCGGACCTTGAAAGAAGATCTCCTCTCAACAGAAGTCGACCCAGTTACGCTTTCGTGGGAAGTGGCATGGGATGGAATCCAATGCTGGCTAGAAAGCAAATAAAGAATCTTTACTGTTTCGTTTTGTACCACACATTCATACTTTCAATGTGACCCGAAATGTCGGTATTGTTTGGCAAACGACCACCAAAATGGTAGTTTTGTTTTGTAAAGGTCGCATTCATTCCTATGGAAATTGCACGGGCAATCGTGTAGAAAGTGTAGATTTCTTTTTCCTGCATATCTTGTTCCATTTGATGCAATATTTCACCAGCATACCCTTGACCGCATTCCCTTGGAAGGGTGGCAAAATCTGTCATTTCTACATTTTTGTATCGAAACGACATTTCTGCAGAAGCTAGTGCAACCATCTGATTGTGTTTTCTCACGCAATAATAGTCAATATTGTCCCTCATTGTTTCGAAGAGGTAATCGGGGTCATTAATAGGGAAAGGATAAGAAGGAAACACAGTTTTGTAAAGAGTCGCCATGGAGGGAATATCTTTCGAAGTACATTTTTCTACATGAATTTCCGAAGAACCAGAGGAGGTTTGAAAAGTATCTCTTTTGTCTTCAGCTATTCGCTTCACTTGCTCATACTTCAGTTTCATTTCTTCTTTTTGTCGCAAAGGATCATGGTAAAAACATAAAAAATGAGCATCTTCTTTGCCCTGATAGAACTTAGGAATAATTGCTTCTTCCACATAGCCGCCCTGTAAAAAACAATTTTTGTATCGAGAAGGGATTTTACAAACGATTTTGGTATACCCACTCTCTGCAGCAAATTCCTTCAGCCGTAGAGGATAATCATCCTTCATAGAAGGGGGATATTCCATCACATAGATACGGTTACTGGATTTTCCATGTTGAAGTACAGAATCTTGAAATCGTTCTATCGTATCCATTTGCTTTAACGACGATCCGTTCTCTCGTTTTCTGCTGGAATCAATGATATTGCATCATCTGAATCAGACAATAGCTTCTCTACTCCCAACGCTTTTTGTTCGTCTGCATCGTCCAAGCTTAACTGCAAATCACAGTTTTCACAATCGCGATTGCAAAATATAGGTTTGTACGAATCGGGTTCTTTATAGGTGGTAATAATGCCTTCATAGTTGCGAAGAATCACCTTGTTGGTGGACCAAGAAATCAAATAATTAGGCATCACAGGAATTTTTCCACCTCCGCCGGGAGCATCAATCACATACCTGGGAACGCAAAAACCGCTCGTATGTCCTATCAAACTTTCCATGATTTCAATCCCTTTTCCAATAGGCGTTCGAAAGTGGCTTAGACCTTCGGATAAATCGCATTGATACAAATAGTAAGGACGAACGCGATTGGCCACTAACTTGTGCACGAGTGCTCGCATAATTCTGGGGCAATCATTCACGCATGCCAATAAAACCGACTGATTGCCCAAAGGAATGCCTGCATCAGCTAATTTTCGCAGCGCAGTGCGAGACGATTTTGTAATTTCTCGAGGGTGATTAAATTGCGTATTCACCCACACGGGTTGGTGTTTTTTCAATACATTCACCAACGAATCTGTGATTCGAAAGGGCAATACAGCAGGGACTCGCGATCCGATTCGGATCACTTCTATGTGATCAATGGCCTGAAGTTCAGTTAAAATCCAATCCAGATATTCATCGGATAATAAAAATGGATCCCCTCCGCTAAGGAGAACATCTCGCACTTGCTTGGTTTCTTTAATATATTGAATCCCTTTTAGGATTTGTTCTCGATCTGGTATGCTGTCGATATCTCCCACTTTTCTCTTTCGAGTACAATGCCGGCAGTACATGGCACAAGTGTTACTCACAAGAAATAAAACGCGATCTGGGTATCGATGAGTAATACACGGCACCGGACTATCGGCATCTTCTGAAAGAGGATCTTTCATATCACAGCGAGAAACTTCTAGTTCCTGCACAGACGGAAAACTCTGTCGAAAAACTGGATCTTCGTTCATATTTTTGGTATCAATCAGAGACAAATAGTAAGGAGTGATAGAAACAGGGAATTTATTTACGGTTTTCTGTAAATCTTCTTTTTCTTCTGCAGAAAATTGAATTCCCAGCACCTTTTCAAATGTTTCTACGGAACGGATACAGTGTTTTAACTGCCATTTCCAGTCGCTCCAATTGGATTCCGTACCATCGGAAAAATTGCTTCTAAAGTGTTGTTCTGATTGGGAAGTCATACTACCTCTTTCTAGTCTTCATCAAAGTTTAAACAATATGGTCAATCGTATCAATATTTTTTTCACAAATCGCATAAATATACCATTTATTATATATAGAAAGCGAACTTTGTCAATTATACTTTTTGGTATGATATAGAATCCGAACATCCTACAAAAATCCACAGTAACAATAGTAGAAGAGACTTCACATCTGATCAATCTGCAGTTGTATCAAGTTTTCAAGTTCGGGGAGCAGGTTCTTTTTCACCCATATTTTTTGGGATGGTTCTAGTATTTCTCCCAATCCATTTAAAACGGAAGAAGGCTTTATTAAGGTTATTTTTTTAAGAAGACCAATTAAATACTCCTTCGGGGATGTTTTCGTTAAATCTTCTAGCAAAGAATAACGAATAGATGTTGCATACGGAGACTGTAAAAAATAATGCAAATCAAATAGGTCTCGATTGGCCAATTGACTACGTGTCATGACTGCAATCATCTTATATACGATCATATCCTGTGCATCCATAATGTACACTGTCACGCCATAGAATAAAACGGGATGATAGTGATTCAGGGTCGAGTTTCTTGTTGATATTTCTATTTTCACTTGAGCGAAATGAAGTTCATACCGAATCAACCAAAAAAGCGTATTAAATTTCATACACTCGTCAGTCACTTGATATTTGCGATGCAAAAGCTTGGTTATGTGTTCAAATAACAATTCAGAACTGATAGAACGCTTTGAAGTGTCCCCCATGATATCAAAATCCAAATCCACCGAGAATCTTGGTAGATTATAAAACATCATTGCTGCAGTTCCTCCCGTAAATCCAAGGAGAGGAGCAATCCTAGAATCTTTATACAAATCTAATAATAATTGGGTCATTGCTATACGGTGTTTCGCAATATCCAGTGTGATCATGGTTTATTCTCCTTAATGAACATAGCAATATACCGGTTGTCGTTGTACACGTTTTGATTGAGCGATGTCATGAAATCCCAATCGATTGATCGACGATTGTCGAAATATTCGTGATGATCTAGGTATATTTTATCGCATAACGCTCTTTCAGGACTCGCTTTGAATATACCATTCGCAGAAGCAATACCAAAAGGTTGAAGGAGAATGGAATCTTTGATTTTACGATACGCATAGTTTTGTCCATCTCTTGCCATTGTTTCGTTTCGGTTTGCAATGGAAAAAACCGAAGTATAGGGTTGAAACACTATGTTGTGTTCTTGCAAAACTGTATACAAACTAATGTAAGAAGGAGACCGTAGTTTGTTGGCATATTCGTGTTTTGAATACTGATGATCAAAAGCATACAAACCTTTTGAAATGCGGATCAGATGATTTGTTTTTACAGCATATTTCAAGGCAGAATACAATTTTTCATCGTTATAGTGCGTTATATACGAAATCTCTGGAATCGTAAAAACAGTCTGCAATCCTCGCATTTTAGACAGCTTTTGTATGAATGTCATGTAACACCTAACTGTAAAATATTTACAGTACCATGTTACACAAAAAGATCCCAAATGTCAATTGAATTTCATCATTGCACAAAACAGACTCAGAGACTAAACCCAAAAACAATTTATATCTCAGTATTTAATATGTCAAAATGTCCAATTTTCCTTTGAAAAGAACTGTTCAAGATTGATACAGCATATTTGATAATACTCACAAATGGTAGGTATTTTACCAGAATTTGGAGAGTGTTTTTCCTCAGTAACCACTGTACCTTTTAAGGACTGTGCCTTGGCTATGATAAAAGGATCAGCATAGGGATCATTGCTTAGGTAGTGTAAAATATGTTGTGTAAATTCTAAAAACACACTATTATGAAAAAAACTACCCGAAAAATGAAAGAAACGCTAGAAAAAAACACTTTTCCCCTGTATAACAGTAGTCATCATAACACTACT
>JAQVSG010000130.1 GCA_028700655.1 Caldisericia bacterium | reverse complement strand
GAGTTTCACATATCTGTTCTTTGTTATCCTCAATGAACTTGAGATAAGCTGAATCATCATCGAGTTCATAACTTATCTTCACATTACCATATCCTACGCTGGACTTTCCACCTACCCAAGGTTTTTCCCTCCATAAGTTCAAAGAGTGAGCAAGGACAGCTTTCTCAACATCAGAGGGATTATCAAGAGTAAATGAATGAACGAATACCGTACCTGGGTTGATAACCTCAAAGTTCATCAACATTTGATGGGCGGCTTCTCCTTCCTGCCTGGCCTCCTTAACGTCATCAAGACGGGTCATAAAGTCAAAAGACACCAGCTCATATATGCTTGTAGTAGCTTGGACTGGTAGATCTTCAGGTAGGAACTCACGCAGTTCTGAACAAATAGGCTGTGCTATAGCACACTTTAGTTTCCCCTCAAACATTTGATTGCCGAGTGCAGTACCCATAACGGCCAGTGGTGGTAATTCAGCCCTAAGTTTCCTTTTCATTTCAATGTCGATTACACCAGAATCCTTACTGTCAACGGCTTCCAAGATGCCACCGGTAAACAACATATGATATATTTTCATATTTGTTAAGGTGTATTCGACTCTTTCAAGCAGGTCATCCCATATCATCCGACGCAGTATACCTCTAATAGAGTTCCCAGAAATCACCGGAATTTCAATTACCGAATTATCTACTATGTAAGACTGTCTTCTAACAAGACTTTGATTCCCTGCCTTTTCATCTCCACCATGATGTATGGGAGCTTGTGCCGTAATAAACCCTTCAATGCGAAATACTGACATTAGAACGCCTCCAAACTGGAATTACCTTTTGCAATTTTTTTCTGTTCGTATGTTTTTTCAGCTTCTTTTTTTGTGAGCAACGCTAAAAGAATAGCGTCCTCACTAAACATTTTTTGTACACGTCCACGTTCATCTTCGAGAATGTATATATCATCAGTATCAAGTTCGGCGGCTGGCAGTCTTAGCCCGGTACACACTTTTTCAATCATTCTTGAAACTGTTTTTTTCCCCGCGGCTGCTCGTATGCGCTCGGCGAAAACGTCATATGATTTTCGATTCATCGATGTCATTTGCTTCCATGTTACCCTGACCCATATCTGAGACAGGTTTTTTGCAAGCAGCCTATGTAATTCTTTGTCTGAAATTTCAAACTTGTTTGTCATAATATCAACTCACGAATATAGCCAGGTTCCATAATGGATTCCCAACTAACGTTTTTATTTTTTCAATCAGTTCCATGTCGTACCCAAGCTTTTCATAGCTCTTCGCTTTGAATTGGCCTGTCTGCAATTCAGTTTTCATTATTTTCTTTTCAAGGAGTTCTGTAACGAGGTTGCAATACTCACCTAGTTTTTGAGTATCCACATTAATAATATCATAATCAAAACCAATTATGTAATTTGTTCGTGACTCTTGCACACGATCTATTATGTTAATCCATCCCTGTGTTTTCCAAGTCTGGGTTATATATATGCCAAACGGAGGTTCCGGGGGATTCAGCAGTGTGTCCTTGGTATCCACACGTTTCAACTCTTTAAACCAGGAGCATGCGGCTACCCAAGCGTTTTTATATAATCTATCATTGTATACATGTTTGCATTCAGGACATACTACATCCCCATCGCATAGCCTGTTTCCAGCTGTAAAATTATCAGATATAATTTTTTTATGGTGTCCCTGTGTAGTACCGCTCCCACAAAAAACACAGGTTCCTGCTACATCCCCTAACTCCAGAGTCACTTCGCGTGCTGTACAAATCAATTTGGATAGAGTTAGCATATAGACCTCTCTTTAAGCAATTCTTGATTTAACCGTCTAACCTCAAGTTTGTATATTTTTATAACATGTTTGACACGCGGATCAAATTTTAATCTACCATCTTTCAAAAATTGAATCACTTGCTCTTGCGATACTTCAAGTTTTTTTGCAGCCTCCTCAACCGATAACATTTCAAGATTTTTAGAATATGTTTTCATCCCAGGTAGCAGGATGGTAGGTACTACATCCCACGCATCAGTTTTTTTAACTTCCTTATGGACTGGAATGAAAAAAACCGACCCATTATATTCCCCCTGATATACTGGCTGAATTCTATGATTATATCTTTCATAAAATGCCAAATTTTCTTTTTGAAGTTCGGATAATATATAATCACGGGTTTGTTTTGTCGAGAGTTCTTGACAGTTTAAACGTGTTTTGAATGCTGAAACCGCATGGTCTGAAATAAAATATATTTTGCCAAAAGTCATATACTACCCCCATATTTTTCGAGTACGTCTATTCCGGTTTTTGTGATAGATAAATATCTGTATTTTCCTCCAAAGGTTTTCTTGACACATCCCGCACTTTGCAGTTTCTTAATCATCCGGTGTATGTTCTTAGGAGATACACCCGCTTTACTCGCAGCATCCATGATTGTGATTTTTTCATTCACGGTAGCCGCAAGTATTTGTTGATATTTGATTTCCGAGTCTCGGTGGCAATGTATCATAATTGAGAGGGTATGATTCATCAGTCAACATCCTCGCTAAACAGTT
This sequence comes from Caldisericia bacterium, assembly GCA_028700655.1. Taxonomy (GTDB): domain Bacteria; phylum Caldisericota; class Caldisericia; order UBA6126; family UBA6126; genus JAGLCW01. The sequence goes on along the minus strand of JAQVSG010000130.1, from coordinate 442 downwards.
CCGCGGCGTCTTTATCATATTCATCTAACATTCTGTAGATTTGAGATGGGTCTTTTAGATCATCAGTGGTGATATCATAATCCTCAAACATCGTTCCATATTCCACACATGCAACTTCTAATTCTTCAATCCCTGCGTCATCTGCTGCTTGTAACCTGTGGCTTCCAGTAATTGCTCTAAATTCATCTCCAAGATCAAAACCTACAATGTGCCTACCTTGCCATCCATTTTCATTCATGCTCTGGGTCAATGCCCCGAGTTTTTCCTCGTCTCTAACCTCATGGAATGGCACAATTTGCTGAATATTAAATTTTTTTGTGTACATATCATTTCACGCTCCTACAATATAGTATATGTAGTAATAGTATATAAATGTTTACTACAATATTGCAACAAATAAATAAAAACAATAGATATCGAAAAAAAAGAAACCCCAGATCGG
>JAQVSG010000129.1 GCA_028700655.1 Caldisericia bacterium | reverse complement strand
AAGATGGACAGTAACTATTCGGTACACTGAAATGAACTGCTTCAATAATCGTAGTAAGACGCCTTTTCAATTCACTTTTCTCCGTTGGCAGTGGTGGAATGAAAGTTGTACCCTTTGGAAAATAAAGGTGAAACCTTTCATGGACGTCAATCTTCTTTTCTAGTTCTACGTGAAATTTGTATTCTGCAACCTGACCAGCGATAGAAGGAGAGGCATTCACAGTATACTCCTTCAAAGCTTTAGCTGTGGGAGTTTGAAAACATAAACCCACAATGACCAGCACAACAACTAACACTAGAGTCACTGATTTTCGTTTACAATTGTACATATCCCCCTCCTATGTGGTCAGGTTAACCTTTTGTGAGATTCTATGAAAAACTATATTACGCATGGAAAATTCATAACTGTATACTACTATTGTACATAAAAAAAATGGTTACAAAAAAATATTGGCAGGAGGAATATATATGTACTCAAGCACTGAAAATATGGATATTGAAAATAGAGTGATACGGCTTATGAGACAATCTGATTATGAATCGGTTTGCGAACTTTCCAAGTCTATATGGGAAGGGAATGATTATTTACCTGAGATTTTCCACCAATGGGTGGATGCACCTGGGCTTTTTTTGTGCATTGAAGACAAGGCTTCTCGTCAAGTGATTGCTACCGCGAAATACTCTTACTTAGAAGATGGCTCAGGTATTCTAGAGGGACTTCGTGTTCATGAAAAATACAGAGGGCAGAATTTGAGCTGGCACATTTGCACAGAGCTTTTTAAGAAAGCTTTGGAAGATCGAAAAAACGGTATTACTACTCAAATTGTTAACTGCACTCACATTACAAACAAAGCAAGCTTACACATTTCGACCAAAATTGGATTTTCGATTCGGAAACGATTTTTAGTTCTGGAGTTAGATCCAAAAATTGTACACGATAAATTTTTGGACATAGAAAACTGGTACCCTACTTTTGAAGAATTTATCAATCAACCTTACTTTGCATCAACCGAAGGACTGCTTGCGCAAAACTTTGTCGTTCAGAGATTGAACCTTACACTGTTTAAAGCACTGCAAAAAACAGCAAAATTTGTAAAAGTGAATGGATGTCCTGGTTTCTATGACAATCATCACGGTTGGTACAATGTTGCACTGGATCCAAGTCCAAATTCAATCTATGATTGGCTTGTGTATGCAAACAGACAGCCTAATGTACCGGACTCTCTTGCTTTTATTACGCCTGACCCTGCACTTATCGAAGATGTAAAGAAAATGCCAGTAATTTCATGGGTTAATTATGAACCTGATTTACTGTACCTTGTGTATGCTTCATTGGAGTATCCCTCTGTGGGATAAGAGAAAAGTATCTTTCTTTTTGAATATTCAAAAAAGTGATTTTTTAGTGAAATCCTTGCAATATTGTAAGGTTGATTGTACTCTACATATATCAAACTATGTGTGATCAATATATGGAGGGCATAATGAAAATTGTACCGATTTTTCTAACCTTTATTCTAGTTTTATCTATTACTATGACAGGATGTACTTTGTTTTCTAGTTCCCCATCCAACGATGTGGCCAAAAAAGATGTCGTTGGAGAACCATCTCAAAACCAATATCTAGAAGAAGAGGAGACGGATTTGAAAAAAGAAGACGTCATCGATATTTCGATTGAAGGGGACGAGGATGATGGTGTAAAAACGAAGATCGATACGGGTAAAAGTGCAAAATTGCCTACGGATATTCCTTCGTTTTTTCCTTTGTTAAAAGGAGACTTGGAAGCTGTTATTGAGTCAGAGGCCGATGGATATACAAACTATACACTTGCGTTTAAAAATCCAACACCAACCGACATGGAAGATATGGCTCAAAAACTTGATGGAGTAAATGGTTGGATCATACTTTCAAAGTCTCAAATGGGAGATGGATGGATTTTAACTGCACATAATGAAACTAAAGATGCAATGCTTACATGTTCCATCACTGACGAGGATACCGGTATGATGCAAATTAGTTTTAAGAAATAAAAACCCCATAAAAAACCAACCCAACGTTGTAGCATCGGGTTGGTTTTTGTTTGCGTAGTTGCTATTTCTTTTTTACTGGGCGTATATGTTTCATATACTGAGAAGGATCGAAATAATAGTAGGAGATTCTACCTGGTGATTCGTCGAGTCGATATTGCGTATCTGAAAATGAATACGAAGACATAGAGTCTTGCACCTTCTCCCCAACAGCATTGCATTCTTTTTCGAAATCAAAGGGCCCATGTTCAAATACTACATATTCAGCTTTGGGAACTGAGATTAAGAGCATTTGTTTGGGAATAGTTCCTTGATAGTCTTCGGGCAATCTGATCCCATAAGCTTCTGGCTGTTTCCCATTTTCTTCAAAAATATGTGCCATAATCTGCCCACTATAGCTTCCGATAATTTGATCGGAACCATCTAATTTTCCTGGAATGCTGTCTAACAATCCACATATTGTGTCACAGTCCTGGCCTGGAAAAACATCTTGTTTTTTCCAGAAATCAAAGTATCCATTGCTTTCATAATTCTTGATGTGCAAGAATGTATGAGCAGGAATAGAAACAAAGTACACCTTCACTTTTTCGGATGAATGTATCATACCCACCTCTCGAATGTTAAGGATATATCGGTCAAAAGGATGAATTTTTGTACGCACTTTTTCTTTATTCGTTGTACATTTTTCACCTCTGTTAGTATAGCGTAAGACGAAATTGTTTGCATATTTGATTTGAGTTGCAGTACAAAATTCTGCTGTTACAAGAAATTTTGTACTAACGTCCCCTTTTGTTATACTTCGGAATGAGTGAACCACAGATTTTTTTAGGTACACTACATTACAGATTTGGAATGTCTGTTAATTATACATAACAGACATAGAACAACATATTTTCTAGAAAAGCTTATCAACAGAGCATTTGAGAAAATAACTAAAGTAAATTCACTTTTTAATCCAAATGGTAACAAATATACGAAC
>JAQVSG010000128.1 GCA_028700655.1 Caldisericia bacterium | reverse complement strand
CAGTCATAACCTCTGTTCCTGCTCCGATAGAAACGGGAATACACTGTAAATTTAGGAAAATGGCTGTTTTTTGTTCGGCATTCTGGTCATTTTTCGTTCGATTGTTTGGCATTTTCCATCACAAAGCGTTTTCTTTACAGACATTCAATCCATGCCACAGGTATGTCCTGTACTGGAAAAGTAACCTTACGATATATTTGACGGTTGAGAAATGGATATCCTTGTTTGTGAGGGATAGTATTGAAATGGTGCGCGTTTAGTATTGATCACTTAACAAAAAGTCTGCTATGTGCATGGTTTTAATACCTTCGTAGTTTCCGCCAGCAAGGTCATCTGTTCGCAAGACATATTTTGGATAGTTATCTTTGATACTGAGCAAGCGGTTGTATTCTCGGAGTTCAGTGGATTCTTGTTCAATTCTCTCTGTGACCTGAATGTAAATTTTCTTGCCTTGCTTTGTCGCAATAAAGTCTATTTCAGCATTATCAAGTTTCCCAACATAGACATCATAGTTTCGCCGGAGTAGCTCTAAATAGACTATGTTTTCCAGCATGCCTCCAATATTGCTTGAGGAATACCCCAAAATACAATATCGCAGGGTTGGATCTGCAAGATAAAATTTTTCCTGTGTTTTCAGGAGTTCTTTTCCCTGAATGTCAAAACGGGAACAACGATGTAAAATATAGGCATTTTCTAGCGTACCTAAGTAGTTGTAAACCGTTTCATTATCCAAAGATCGGTGTTCGTTTTTTAGATAGTTGGAAATGGTCTTTGCGGAAAATGAGTTTCCGACATTTGAAAATGTAAATTTTATGATTCGTTCTAGCTGATACATTTTCCGAATCTGATTCCGCTTGACGATATCTGTGAAAATGGTGGAATTGTAGATATCTTTAACAATAGTATACACTTCGTTTTGTGAATACGGTTGTAAATGAACAGCTGGAAAACCTCCTAGCTTCACATAGTTTGAAAGTTCTGTATGGGAGCTTTGAAGAGTCGCATATTTTTCCTTGAAGGTTAGATATTCGCCAAAGGATAGAGGGTAGATTTTGAAAGCAATATAACGTCCTGTCAGATATGTTGATATTTCAGATGACATCATTCGAGAATTGGAACCTGTGACGTATATGTCTACTTCGCAGTCTGACATTAATGAATTGACTACTTTTTCCCATGAGATGACTTCCTGAATTTCATCAAGGAAAATGTACGTTTTTTGGTTTTGGGCAAGGTGTTTTTTGATTTCCCTGTATAGCGATGTAGCGTCTTTTATGTCGTCATATTCCATAGAGTCAAAACTGTAGTATAAAATAGAGGGATTGTGAACACCACGTTTGCGCAGTTCGTTCATAAGCATTTTCATGATGGTAGATTTTCCACTTCTGCGGATGCCCGTAAGTACTTTCACAAAAGGTGTATCTGCATATGCCATAATCTGATTCACGTAATGCGGTCTGATTATCATGACACTATTACCTCCAAACTACGGATATTATACCTGAATACAGATAAAAAACAAGAGTTTTGCGAATATAACCTTACAAACTTATTATATTTTGATGGAAAACGGAATATACTCTATTGAAAATCAGAAAAATGGCTGATTAGTAGATGGTATCTTGGCTGATTTTTGTTCAGTAGTCTGGCTTTGCTTTGGGATGCAAAAGGTGTTGAAATCAAGAGCGGTGCTTATGTCGACGAAGTGTTTTTTTTGAGCCAGTGTATGGCTCCTTCGACTGCCCACCAGGATTCACCAGCCAAATAAGCGATGTATTCTGCTTCGCTTTTTTTGCCTGGATCGAACTCCAAAGAAGGCTTTTTTGGAATTCGCTTCTTTTGGAGAAGTAGTGGGGGCACAAGTGGATTCAATTGGATGGATTGTTCAAGCAAGCTTTGTGCTTTTTCGGATGCTGGATCTTGTGCAAAATAGTACAGTGCTTTTGCATAGGTTTGAAAAGCAATCTCTTCGGGATCTTTCAACAGCCATTCTGTATCGAGTTTTTCAGGTTGGGCTAAGAGTGGATAGCGGTGAAGGATGACAGATCGTAACTGCACCATATCTATCATTCCATCATCGGTTTGGTAGATGCTCCACATTTCTTCTGCATGTTGTCGATGTTCTGGAATGGACCATTCGATTTCACCCACATAACAAATATGTAGAAACATCACCAGTAGCAACCATCTATTTTCTGTTTCGTTATCTTCAATATCTATTTCTTCACAAATGTAGTTTAGATCTACTATGTTGGTGTTCAGGCATAGCGTTTTTTCAGCATAGGTTTTTGCGAAATTCTGAAGGTAGTAATACCGCAGATCAAGAAGATCGTCTCCTTTATAGATGGAGCGTAGCAGTAGTTCAAGTGGTTTTTTGCCTTTTGCATCCAGAGCTTCATCAATCATTTCATGGTTTTTATCCAAGGGAAGCTTGAATATTTCACGGTACTGATATGGGTAGACGGCAAACCAACCCTCCATAGTTTTATAGATCATGCTTGGTCTCCAAAATACTGGTCTGCGAAGCTTTGCATAAATTTTTGAAGAGTAGCAAATAGCCACATTAACTGTTCTTGGTCTACGTCAAAAAGGGTGGGATTAACTCGAAAAAAGTACTGTGCTTCTTCCTCGGAATGAGGCTTGTAGAAACTAACATTATGGGCAAGCACATCGTCTTTATTAGGTTTTACAGCGATGTATAAATTGCTCTCTATTGCTCTTTGGATGAAAGAATTGGTATCGGGGTGCTCTTTTCCCATTGTGGCATATTTCATGAAAGCCATGGGGTACAGGAAAAGAGGGTTCATCTTGTCATCGGGGAATTGTTGGTATAGGGTCTCCATTTGATCATACTGCTTCGTGCGGATTAATCTGCTCATAATAATGAATCGAAGGCCCATAGGGTCATCTGTATCTAGCTGAATCAAGTCCTTGAGTTTTTGAGTGAATTCAAGTTCTTCATTTTCGTCAAGGATTCCTTCAAGTTGGTAGGTGAAAAAACAAGCTTTC
>JAQVSG010000040.1 GCA_028700655.1 Caldisericia bacterium | reverse complement strand
TGGTGTGTTTTTGTTTATTGTGTAGCTCTTTATTCATGGGTTTTTCTCTTCGTGCCGTCGAAAAACCACTGTACGATGACATGGGATATTACCCCTGGCTTTCTCTGTACAATCATTCATCACTGGATGGATTTACCCCTACTTCCTTACAAGGACCTTTAAAAGAGCACTATAACTATCCGATTTGTTTGGGAGAATACAAAAAATGTGCTAGCGAAGGTCTTGTCTGCTACAATAGGCAAGCCTATATCCTTTTTTCCCAATATGACGAAGTAGATCATTCTGAACTATTGGTCTATGACATCGAAGAAGGGGAAGAGCTTTGGAGAGCGTCGGTAAAAGGGAACTATGTTCGATGTCCTTTGATTATTCCCGAAACAAACCAAGTGTGGGTGTGTGCTACTTATTCTTTGGAAGAGATTCTGGAAGGAAAAACAGCTGCCTATATCACTGCTATTGATTTGGATAGCCAAGATATTCTATTTGAAATACCTATGGAAAACCAGATCAATGGAGAATTACAATATGCCAATGGGAGCATTTATTGCAAATCGATCCATTGGGAGAAAAAAGAGGATGAAGGTGCGATTTCTGAAACCTCTACGATCACAAAAATTGATGTAAAGACTGGCGAAATCTTATGGGAGCAAACTCTTCCATTGTCAGGACTTGCTGATTGTGGCATGCCAACAATCAAGAATGGACATGTTTTCGTAGCAGGTTATTCCACTACATATGATGGAGAGAAAGTAAGAACTAGTGGGGATGCTTCTTTGATTTGTTTGCGTGAAGATACAGGAGAGGCTGTATGGTCACGATCTTTTGAAGGGTACGATCGAATTTGTAGTCCCAGTGCAGATGATACACAAATATATTTTATCGTTCACAAAGGGGTGAATGACAAATTTTACGAATTTGAATGTATAGCATTGGATGCAAAAACGGGAGAAACCAGCTGGTCCTTTGCAAAAAAAGGACTGGATGCCCGTAACTTTACTCCTAAACTATCTACGGAGGCGGTTATCATTACCGCCCGATATGGGTATATTTTTGCTTTAGACAAGCAAAGTGGAAATGTTCTCTGGGATAAACGAATTATGATTGATGACTATTATATAAGTTTCTATTGTCCTGGCATGATTATTGCAGGAGATACATTAGTGTTTTCTTGCTATCACCAAAAAAAGGGTGGAAGTGGTGTTATATTTTTTGAACAAGTAAAAAAGATTCTGATGCTTTCCATGGAGAATGGAAGAACCCTAGAGAAATTAGAACTGGATGATGATTTTTCATCGTATATAACGTTGGCTTTATATGGCAAGGGAATAATGCTGCTGGATTCCAAAAACAATCTTTCCTATGTCGAAGCTTCTATGCCAGAGCTTACTATCCAGCCAAAAGAAGTAGATTTTGGCAGTGTAGAGCAGGGCGAATCTGCGACCAAAACAATCGCTATCCGAAATAGTTCCCATGAAGGATTATCAGGGGCAGTGTCTATCTTGGAGGAAGCATCATGGTTAACAATAGAACCTACCGTGATTGATGATGAAACCAAAGAAATTGTGATTACCGCCAATACAGTTGCTTTTCCTATAGGAGATTTCCTTACATGGATCGAAATCTGTTCCAATGGAGGCAATAAACGAGTGCCTGTTTCTATGAAAGTTGTAGACACCACGCCTCCAGAAGTTAGCCTCCAAACAGATTCCATGAGAAAAGTAGACGATTGGTTCTATACCAATCAAAATCCATATCTTCTCAAAGGAACCACAGAACCAGATGCAGCATTATGGATCAATGACAAAGAAATAGAAGTATCTCCGCAAGGATCCTTTCAAATAGAAATATCTTTGCAAGAAGGTAAAAATGAAATTGAGATTACTGCGGAAGATGCACATGGGAATACAGCTACTTTCCCATGCAAAATCGTTTTGGATACAAATCCGCCACGTATTGAAGTAGCAAACGAGAACTACCAATTGTTTACCTCTGCTGAGGGTATTTTAAAGGGAACCACAAAAGACTGCTGCGAGTTGTCTATCAACGAAGAACTAGTGGGAATTGAAGAGAATGGAGAATTTTCTGTACGAGTAGCGTTGCAGCCTGAAATCAATGAATTTGTGCTAAAAGCCATGGACTATGCTGGCAATATTACAACCGTGAATCACTACTTAGTATTCCCCGAAAAGAAAGTCATTATTCTTCAGATAGGAAATGTAACCGCTGAAATAAATGGAGAATTTTTTGCCATGGATGTTCCTGCTTGTATACGAAACGGTTCAACATTGGTTCCCCTTCGGTTTATTGCAGAAGCCTTTGGAGCTACCATTGATTACGAACAAGAAACTCGAAAGATCATCTATACTTTGTATGGTACTCATATAGTACTTTGGGTGGGTAAATCGGAAGCCCAGGTGAATGATGTTTCTATTACACTGTCCCAAGTACCAATTGTGATTGAAGGCAGAACTATGGTTCCAGTACGCTTTATTTCAGAGAACCTAGGAGCAAAAGTGGAGTGGGATGGAGCTACACGAAAAGTATACATCACTTTCCCAAATCCTGAAAAATCATAGAAAAATGACAAAATAGAGTTGTTTTTTTCACCGTTTCTTCTATGATTAAAGACAACAGCAGAGTAGTTCTGCGAAAAAGCAGAAGAACTCTGCAGAATGGAACCGTGTATAAAATGATGATCCCGCGACTTAAAATTGGTAAACGATTCGCATCTATCCCCATCATACAAGGGGGCATGAGCGTTGGAATATCTCTTTCTGGGCTTGCCTCTGCCGTGGCAAATGCTGGAGGAGTCGGTGTGATTGGTAGTGCTGGCATTGGGATGCTAGAAAAAGATTATCTAAGAAACTTCAAAGAAGCCAATCAACGAGTTTTGCGACGTGAAATACGCAAAACAAGAGAACAAACCAAGGGTATTATAGGTGTAAATGTGTTGGCTGCTCTATCCGATGCAGATGATTTGATTGAAGCAGCACTCGAAGAAGAAGTTGATGTCATTTTTATTGGAGCTGGGTTGCCGCTTCATCCTCCCAAAAATCTTCACAAAAATGTACTTCGTAAGTATCCTACCGCTATATTTCCCATTGTATCTTCTGCAAAGGCTGCAAGATTAATATTCAAGTATTGGGATATGCACTATCAGCATGTACCCGATGGTATTGTCGTGGAAGGACCTTTAGCTGGGGGACATCTTGGATTTCGCGAAGAGGCACTTGAAAATCCAGAAAACAAGTTAGAAGTGATTCTCCCCGAAGTTGTGGCCGAAATCCGTATATACGAAGAGAAGTACCAAACAGAAATTCCCGTTGTTGCTGCTGGAGGTATTTTTACGGGAGAAGATATTGCTAAATTCATGCAATTGGGAGCTAAAGGGGTACAAATGGCCACCCGTTTTGTAGGCACCTACGAGTGCGATGCAGACGACCATTTTAAAGAAGCCTACCTAGATTGTGAACAGAAAGATATTGTTATCATCAAAAGTCCTGTGGGTTTGCCTGGTAGAGCAATTAAAAACCCTTTTTTAGAGGATGTATCGCTAGGCAAACGAAGGCCACTTAAGTGTACGTGGCAGTGTTTAAAGACCTGTAATTACAGGAAAGCAGCGTACTGTATTAATGAAGCACTCACAAATGCAAAGCTTGGAAATTTAGCAGAAGGCTTTGCTTTTGCCGGTGCCAATGCATATCGTGTGAAAAGCATTTTGTCCGTGAAAGAGTTGATAAAAGCACTCCTTTGCGAGTATACAGTAGCTGCGATGAAAGTGTTTCCACTACCCTAAAATATAGATTCTCAGATTTACTAGATAATTAAAAAAACCCCAGAGATACTATTCGGTATCTCTGGGGTTTTTGTATAAATAAGCTAACTTTAACGATTATTCACGCCACTCGTAATAATACTTGTAGCCGTATATGTTGCCAAGATTCACAATAATTGCTTTTTTGTCGCCTTTCTTGCTACCTTTAAGACCTGTTTTTTTCAACTGAACGACACCACTAAAGTTATCAAAATAAGTTTTTCCATCTGACGATTGGAATGCGACTGCTCCAGCTGTAGCTCCACCTGGCTTTATATCTGCCATATCCCAAGATACATTCATTTTATTGATTCCCCAGCTGGATTCAGTAGCCCTATTTATGGTGAAGGAGGGTTGATCATTTTCACCAAAAAATGTGGGGGGATCTGTCCATGTCGATGTTGCACTACCAGAGGCAATGATATTTCCATTGGCAAAGGTTCGCCAACATTTGGTCGTAAAATTGTTTTTATCCCCCTTGCCTTCCGTGTATTCGTAATAAAGTTCCCCATTGGCGAAACGTCCTTGTTTGCCTCCAACAATAGAAGTGTCATTTGGATTTTGAACATACTCCCAATGGGTATAGTACCAACCCGGCTTAGGAGCTAATGTGAATTTGCCATTTTCAAAAGGGAGAGGTTCAGAAACGGTTGGACCATCATGAATTTCAAAAGGCAATGTGACAGAAAGTCCTCGGCCGCGGATAATCACTTTGTATTTTCCCAAAGCCCATCCATCATCAGGACGCTCTAAAATGAAGGCTCCTCTACCAAAATCATCACCCGTTTGGGATTGAAAGGTGTGAATGGAGTAATCGTCCTCTATATAAATCCATTCAATCTCAAGCGTATCGTTATTAAAGTTGTCATATACAAACCATGCAAACAGTTTGGCAGAATCTTTGGAATATTTGGATACAGTGTCGACGGGAATGAAATCTTCAATTTGAGAGGTCATTCTTGCTTCAAGAAAACGTGGATCCCCTTTTTGGGTGATATCCCCATACTTCTCTTTGATGGCTTCAATCATTGCTTTTTCTCGGGTTGTTTTCCCAAAACTCCCCGGTTTAAAGCTTCCCGTAATATCCTTACAACCAACAGACACAAGACACAAAGCAATCAAAACAATTAATACAGACAATAGTTGTTTCTTCACTGGAATCAACCGCCTTTCAATGATTTTCATTAAGTATACCACCAATCGTCAAATATTATTTATATTTCCTCTATGATTGACTTCCGTGTCCTTTCAAATCTTTATCCCATCGTAAAAGTGATACCCAAGGGGTTCTTGGTTGGTTTTTTAAGGGGGTTGATGAATAGGGGGTACAGACAAAATGTGAGTATAGTATATTCATACAAAATTTTGTTTATACCTCCCCCTCATTCGCTAGATTTCAAATGCAGAAGGTACTATACTTGGACTATGAAAAAACAAGAACTAACTCCAATTGAAAGAATCATAGTGGAGGTTTGTCTAGCTACCTATCCAAAGCTACATGCAATATATTTGTTTGGATCCTTTGGTACCTTATATGAACGAGAAGATAGTGACATTGATATTGCTATTCTATTTCACCACTCTTTTACAACAGAACTTTCCCAATATTTGGGTTTGATATCGGACCTTTCTGGTGTATTGCATAAAACAATTGATTTAGTCAGCTTGCGGGATGCCGGAACCATTCTACAAAAAGAAATTGTGTACAAAGGAAAACGGATTTATAGCGATGATGAATTCAAAGTGGAAGAATATGAAGTCTTTATCATGAGAAGGTATCAATTGTTTTTGGAAGAACGGGAAGAAATAGTAAAAGATGGTTTAGCGAAAGGAAGATTCTATGGTCAATGAATTGATTCTTGCAAAAAAAAACCGTCTTGAACGGTGTGTACAACAAATCTATTTCTACTTCCACCAACCATCAGCTATTCCTTTTGAGGAAAACTATTTGGTTCAGGATGCCATTGCAATTAATATGCAACGAGTTTGTGATTTGTGTATCGATATTGCTAACATCATCATTAAAGAAAAAAAAATCGGGCTTCCTTCTTCTAGTAAAGATAGTTTTCAATTGTTAAAGGAAGCTTCTTTTATTAATGAAGCGACTTGTAATAATTTATGCAATATGGTTGGATTTCGAAATATCCTGGTTCACACCTATGAGAAGTTGAATATCGGTTTGGTAAAAAACCTGATTGAAGAAAGAAAGCTAGATGACATTATCCAGTTTGCATCGGAGATGCTAACGCTGAGATGATTGTTTAGCCTACTTTTTATGCCGAAATGAGCTGTATCCAACAAGTAGATGGGGACGGAGACACAATTCTACGTTCTTTCAAATCTTTATCCCATCGTAAAAGTGATACCCAAGGGGTTCTTGGTTGGTTTTTTAAGGGGGTTGATGAATAGGGGGTACAGACAAAAATGTGAGTATAGTATATTCATACAAAATTTTGTTTATACATCCCTTTAAGATGAGATGTTTCTTCTGTAACCGTTTGATTGCATCCAGAGAAGGGAAACAACATAAGAAGAGCAACCAGAAACCCGCAAAGATAAGAAATCAACTTTTTGATATTTAATGTTTGCATGTCATACTCCTTGTCTGGACAATCGTACATTTTTATCAGGAGATCATTGCCCATTGACAGACAAAAATCTATTCTCTATCAAACTCAATATAAAACGGAGAGAGAGTTTAAAATAACTTTCTCTCCCCGTTTTTTTATCTACTGGATACGTCGCAAATGCTGTAACAAGTGACGAAAATCACTTTGCAAGGCTAAAACAATATATGGAGTTGGTTCTAAGAGGTTCTGTGAAAAATAAGTCTTCACAAACTTGAACAATAAAGAAATCACCACCATCTTTGTTGGAAGAATAAGCCCACATCAGGTTACCATCTTCCGTATCGATTAAAAACAAATTCCCATTGAAGTCGGTGACTAAAATGTATTGACCCATCATTTGCGTACCGATGTCACGATAATAGATACCTTGTACATTGATGTTCTCCACTACAGCTTTGTCAGTTTTAGACCAAATTAAATCCCCTGTTTGAGGATCTAGTTTTTCAAAAATGAATGTAAAGGGATCTGCTTCATAGGTATATCTTCCAATCAATATGTTATCATCATTAGTGGGATAACAAAAACGAATCCGTTCTTTTTTCCACAGTACTTTTTTGGACAATGGATCCAACACGTGAAGATCTGTATTCGTATTAGAGTCAAATGCAAGGACAACTGTGTTTTGCACCGTAAAGGGTTGTCTGAAACCTTTGATCCGCCAAGGGGGCCATTTGTGGGTTGTTTTTTCTTCCTCTGTTTTCTGCAAGAAAGCATCGATAAAGGGTTGTATATCCTCGGATGAATAAGGATACTCCCATAGAAGCTTACCCGTTCTAGCATCTACAAATCGGAAGGGTTCGTACGTGTTTCCGTAATACCCAATCATCCCATCAATGCTTGTGAATACGGAATACACACCAATGTGATTTTGCCTCATAAAAAAGTCTGGATGCTTCTTCCACAAAAGCTTTCCACTGGATCGATCTATGGCATAGCAGGAGCTATCTTTGCAGGTAAAGAACAGGATATCTTCATTCAAAAAGACATCACTTCTGATTTTTTCCTGTGCATCAAAACGCCATAGCTCTGATCCATCTTTTATGCGAATAGCAAAGAGAACGCCACTCGAGTTGGCAATGTACAAAATACCATCGACAATATGCCTCCCTAGAAAAAGTTCAGTTTGATCTTCCAACGATTTTGTCCATACAATCTTTTTTCTTTTAGGCTGATACGCTTGGATTTCATAGGTTCCATCATCTTGTTTTCCAATCATAAATAACTTGTCTTTGTCATGTGTAGTAATATAGCTCCAAGATTCTAGTGTGTAGTTGTATGTAATTTTCCCTGTAGGAACATCAATATGAAACAAATTGCCTTGCTCATCCAAGAGCCAAAAATGGTTGTCATAGTAGTACCAGTCCGAGTCTTGTGAAGATTCTTTTAGCGACAGCTTCCAATTCATGTGAACATATTCTTTATCTATATCAGGCTTTGTCCAATCAATCCACCGAAAACCAACCGTATCTTCTTTTTCAATCGTGATATTTTCCAATTTTGAGGAATCTGGAGGTTGTTTCTCTGTTGTGCAGCTTTGAAGTGCCCCCGAAAAGGACACAAACAATATCAATAGTACGATAATACTACACTTTTTTATCATAGTTTTATCCTTTCACTATTATGGACAACCAAAATAGTGCCCACTATTCAATGCAGTTCGCCATTCTTTACAGTTATCCATATCTTTTCCTCGTAATTCTGTTTTTCACCTGTTAATGCATAACAGCTGATAGTTCTATCTCGTCCATCAAATTGAAAAGGAATTTCAATCCCATAGGGGTTGTAGGCTTGACCCTGGAAACAATTGGTTTGGCCGGCAGGAGAAAATGCTCTTTCAACAGTACCAAATTCATACAAACTAACAACTTGATTCAAATACCACCTCGTCATACACTTTTAGCAGAGGGAAGGGAAAATGCCTTCCCTCTGGTTCTTGATTGCAAAAACTGTAACAAGTGACGAAAATCACTTTGCAAGGCTGAAGCAATATATGGAGTTGGTTTCAAACTGCTCTGCGAAAAATACGTCTTCATGAACTCGAATGATTACGTAATCACCCTCATCGTTGGAAGAATAAGCCCAAACCAGATTCCCATCGTCTGTATCGATCAGAAACAAATTCCCTTTGAAGTCACTGACTAAAATGTATTGACCCATCATTTGAGCATCCTTATAATGGTACATATCTTGCACATAGATGTTCTCCACTACAGCTTTGTCAGTTTTAGACCAAATTAAATCCCCTGTTTGAGGATCTAGTTTTTCAAAAATGAATGTAAAGGGATCTGCTTCGTAGGTATATCTTCCAATCAATATGTTATCATCAATAGTGGGATAACAAAAACGAATCCGTTCTTTTTTCCACAGTACTTTTTTGGACAATGGATCCAACACGTGAAGATCTGTATTCGCATTAGAGTCAAATGCAAGGATAACTGTGTTTTTTACCGTAAAGGGTTGTCTGAAAAGTTTGATCCGCCAAGGGGGCCATTTGTGGGTTGGTTTTTCTTCCTCTGTTTTCTGCAAGAAATCATCGATAAAGGGTTGTATATCTTCTGATGAATATGGGTACTCCCATAGAAGCTTACCCGTTCTAGCATCTACAAATCGGAAGGGTTCGTACGTGTTTCCGTAATACCCAATCATCCCATCAATGCTTGTGAATACGGAATACACACCAATGTGATTTTGCCTTATAAAAAAGTCTGGATGCTTCTTCCACAAAAGCTTTCCACTGGATCGATCTATGGCATAACAAGTGCTATCTTTGCAAGTAAAGAACAGGATATCTTCATTCAAAAAAACATGACTTCTGATTTCTTCCTGTGCATCAAAACGCCATAGCTCTGATCCATCTTTTATACGGATTGCAAAGAGAACGCCACTCGAGTTGGTAATGTACAAAACACCATCGACAATAGCAAAGAGAATGCCACTCGAGTTGGTAATGTACAAAACACCATCGACAATATGCCTTCCTAGAAAAAGTGCAGTTTGATCTTCCAAAGATTTTGTCCACACAATCTTTTTTCTTTTGGGCTGATAGGCTTGGATTTCATAGGTTCCATCTTCTTGTTTTCCAATCATAAATAGCTTGTCTTTGTCATGTGTAGTGATACCGATCCAAGATTCTAGAGTGTAGTTGTATGTAATGTTCCCTGTTGGAACATCAATGTAAAACAAATTGCCTTGTTCATCCAAGAGCCAAAAATAGTTGTCGTAATAGTACCAATCTGAGTCTTGTGAAGATTCCTCCAGCGAAAGCTTCCAATTCAAATGAACCGTTTCTTGATCGATATCAGACTTTGTCCAATCAATCCACCGAAAACCAACTGTATCTTCTTTTTCAATCGTGATATTTTCCAATTTTGAGGAATCTGGAGGTTGTTTCTCTGTTGTACAGCTTTGCAATACTGTTGAAAAGGACACAAGGAAAGCCAATAGTACGACAATAGTAATCTTTTGCATAATAGTTTTATCCTTTCACTATTATGGACAACCAAAATAGTGCCCACTATTCAATGCAGTTCGCCAATCTTTACAGTTATCCAAACCTTTACCTCGGAATTTAAATTGTTCATCTGTTAATCCAGCCCCTGCATAACAACTACAAAAAATCCACCACCAAATAGCTTCTATGGATTGGATAGGATCCATTTTGCCAATATTGTTGTGAGCACCAGTATCGTGTGTTTGATTCAAACATCACCTCATTGCTCATTTTTAACAGAGGGAAGGAACTTGTCCCTCCCTCTGGTACTTGATTTCAAATAATGCCACTCGTTTAGTAAACCAAAGCAAAGAGTTTTGGTAAACGTTCCATTGATATCAAAAATGTTAACAAATTCAATAATACTATTCCGTAACGATTAAGTAGGTAGGTATTGCTTGAGAGGCTTCTTCGTTTTCAAAGAATAGAAAATACCCCTTCTCTTCTTCGTTACTGAAAGGCATCGCATATTCCAGAAAAAGGCCTTCTTCAGGAATTGCTACAGATTGAATCTCCAAATTCGCACGCATATCAATTATTTCTATGTATTGGTCTGTTTCCTCTTGAGAATCACTCCATACAAGAATCTGATCTGAATTAGGAGCACACACTGTGTAGACATTTTTGAGTGTTGAAGGTTCGTCAGTATCTTGAGAAAAGGAAAGAGGCATTTCCTGCACAAAAACAACTTCATCTTCTCGAATAGAATACGTTTCTAATATGTCTTCATAGGTTAGAACAGCAAATAGATCTTGTTTATTGGATGCCAAGAAATGATGATAAGGGTTTTGATCTTGTGGGGAAGGATCAAACACTTTTTCGTATAGCGGGACGACTTGATTGTTCATTAAATCCGGTATCAGGTATACCGAAAGCTTATTTACACAATCATTCTCTGGCAATGAACTTGCCGATAAAACAACAAGATAACGATGATCCACCACTTCCATGTCGTACACAGAATCCATTTCAAGCAACGGAACAGGAGAGGGGGTATGTAATACTACTCGCGTTTGAATGTCTTGATGACCCACAATGAGTCCATCTGATGACATATAGCATGTGCACCCAACAATTTTCTCTTCTATTCTTGTGATGGATGGATTCAAAATCTCTAAGGTTAAGAGTGAATCGTTGGCAAAATCAAAATCAAGAACTAGATTTTGATGTTCTCGAATTGGCAATTGTGAACCTACAGTATGCAGGTAGTAGGAATCTTCTTGATCGTGCGTTGCATGAAACCCATCTGCTGAAAAGCCTTTATTCGCCTTCAGAGAAAAGATCTGATTGGATTTCAATTGAAGGATATGGATAAGATCGTTATGTTGGATCGTTGTGGTACAATCAGAAAACTGTTTACCCTGAAAAGGTCCACTAAAACAGACCTGAAGATGAGATGTTTCTTCTGTAACCGTTTGATTGCATCCAGAGAAGGGAAACAACATAAGAAGAGCAACCAGAAACCCGCAGAGATAAGAAATCAACTTTTTGATATTTAATGTTTGCATGTCATACTCCTTTCAATACTCAACAACCAAATAAAGAGCCACCATTAAGTGTCTCTAGCCATTTTTGACTATTTTTTAAACCTTTTCCTAGGAAACATCTTTGATCTTCATCTGAAATATTGTGACAAGAAGGCATAAAAAACCAATACCAACTTAAACATCCTTTATGGTTATCTATCATATCTCCCAATGCTGTTTGACAGTCAGTAATTCGAGAACATAAACCTGTTTGGACGAAACCTAAATTAGTAATAGGTGGACAATCAGCATCTTTGTAGTTTTGTAATGCTTCTGCAAATTGTTGACAATCGACGTTTTTGTCACCTGCTTTATTACCGATATCTTGAAACAAATTATCACAATTCCCACAATCCCCATCTCCCCCCGAACATTCATCCTCAGGTCCACCATTGGCAGGGCATGTAGCTTCTTCTCCATAGCCATTGATGTAGCAGCATGTTACTTTGGGAGCAAGAATAGGAGCTAGATTCCCAATACTGATGCGAGAGCTGCTGTACACTTGGAGAACAAGAGCTTGAGGCGTGGCATCTCCATAGGTAGCCGTCATGGTTCCATCTCGTCCGTCAAATTGAAAAGGAATTTCAATGGCATACGGGTTGTATTCATCGAGTTTTCGACTGTAGGCTTTGTCGTATTCAAAAGATGCAATCAAAGAACCACTGGCATCGGTCATAGCACTTAAACTTCCAC
>JAQVSG010000127.1 GCA_028700655.1 Caldisericia bacterium | reverse complement strand
TATCAGGGCGAAAAGCCCACGGTTTCAATCGTGGGATGAAAGCCCATTCTTTTTAAATTAATGTTGCAGTATAAATAAAAAACATATACAATAAAATTATGAAACAAGAATATAGAAGAACCAAAACAACTGTCTCTTTAATCAACTATCATTTTGTTTTCTGTCCAAGATACCGAAGAAAGATATTTTTAAATCAAAAGGTAGAGCAGCGTTTTAAAGAAATTGTCCATGAAGTATGTGTCCAACAAGAAATTGAAATATTGGCAATAGAATGTGACAAAGACCATACCCATCTGTTTTTAAATGCTCTGCCACAAATAAGCCCATCGCAAATTATGGCGAAAATAAAAGGAGTGAGTTCAAGAAAAATTCGTCAAGAAATTAAAGAATTAAAACATATGCCTAGTTTATGGACACGTTCTTTCTTTGTATCTACTGCAGGAAATGTATCAAGTGATACGATCAAAAAGTACATTGATGAACAAAAAACAAGGGGGTGAAATCATGGAGCAAACAGTAAAAATCAAACTTCTGCCCATTAAAGAGCAAGAAAAACACTTAAATCATATTTCAAAAGAGTACATTAAAACCGTCAATAAATTGGTTGATGAAATGGTACAAGCAGAAAAAGTATTAAAACTGTCATCAAAAGATGTTCAAGTATCGATGCCTAGTGCGGTGAAAAATCAAGCGATTCGTGATGCAAAAAGTGTCTATCGCAGATCCAAACAGTTAAAAAGAATACCTATCCTTAAAAAACCCGTCTGCATATGGAATAATCAAAACTACAAAATTAAAGAAAACGTTATTGAATTTCCAGTGTGTATTAATGGGAAATCAAAGCGTATTGCTGTAAAAGCTATCATAACTGAATATCAACAAAATCTTCTTAAAAATAAATGGGGTACGCTCCGGATCACAAAGAAGTCAACTAAGTGGATTGCTCAAATATGCGTAACTGTAGAAGAACCCAATCAGAATGAATCTGATATCGTTATGGGTGTAGATTTAGGCTTAAAAGTTCCTGCTGTTGCAGTAACCAGTACCGGAAAAACAAAGTTTTTTGGTAATGGCAGACAAAATAAGTATATCCGTAGAAAATTCAAATCCAAACGTCGTGAATTGGGAAAAACAAAAAAGCTCAATGCCATTCGCAAACTCAATGATAAAGAACAACGATGTATGAAAGACCAAGATCATAAAATCAGCCGTAAAGTGGTTGATTTTGCAATAGATAATAATGTTTCGGTCATTCGATTAGAAAAGCTGTCTAATATCCGAAACACGGCAAGAACAAGCCGTAAAAACGAAAAGAACCTTCATACATGGTCATTCTATCGTCTAGCATTATATATTGAGTACAAAGCGAAGTTAGTAGGTATAAAAGTAGAATATGTAGACCCAAAATACACCAGTCAAACGTGTCCCGTATGTGGAAAACAAAATCATGCAAAAGATAGAAAATATCAATGCTCATGTGGTTTTAAAACACACCGAGATCGGGTAGCAGGAATGAATATCATTCATGCACCTGTGGTAGATGGAGCAGCATAAGCTGTAGTCTATCAGCCCATACTGCTATATGCACTGGTATGGGAAGGGTACTGGCATACCCTTAGCTTGGGAGTTGTCCAAAGCAGAAATGCACTGAGGACGGTAAGCTACCTAAGAATCCCACGCATTCATGCGTTGGGAGTGTCAATGGGGCAATTTTGGATAGACCCGTAGTTCAAACTCATCGGGTTTCGCGTGCCAGCGGCCACCTACTTTTTTTATATAGACGGCTTTCTCTAAAACTTCTTTCAAGAGTATATTCTTCTCTTTCGGGGATTGGAGTTGCCAATACACATCGACTATCTTCTCTATCTTCGGGACTATAACCTTTTTACTTTTTTCCTTTCTGGAAATAACCTCTAGTTTTTTGCTTAACTCTTTTTTGTTTGTTTCTACAACATCTATTCTGTCTTTTAGTGTTTTTGATCTTTCGAGAAAAATATCTACAGAATACACGCCCTGCTCTAACAAGTCATGCAGTTTGCTTAATTGTTTATTAAGTACCCCTAACTCGGCATCAATATCCTTTATGCCTTTTTTTAATACCTCTAATTCTAATATGGAATCTCGCTCTTTTTGCCCTTTTATTTCTAACCTATAATTTTGCAACCAGTTTCCTAGTGCTGCGAGCAGTCTTTCCTCTACGATATATAAATAGGAGCTAACATTCGGGCAAGTAGGACCCGTGCAGATTAATGAGGACGGCCGTCCGTTCGTATATGGCCTCCTGTTCATTTTTCTACCACACATACCGCAAATCACTAACCCGGCCAGTGGGTTCTTGGTTTTGTATTTAGTAGGGATTGGCAGAGGCGGGTTGTTGCTTAAATATTCTTGGGCGAGATTAAAAGTTCCTTCATCTATAATTGCCTCATGCAACCCTTCGTATATATTAGGATTTTTTGCATGCGGTCTTTCTATTACCACCTCACCATCGACTATTTTCTTTACTTGAGGGCGGTCTCCTTGGCGGATTTTCCCAATATAAACAGGGTTGGATAGTATATTCCTGATAGTAGAGCTTGTCCAGTCTCCCCCTTTTCGGGTAGGAACTTTCATTTCATTTAACCTGTTTCGTATTTTAGTTACCCCGATACGCTCTTTTGTGTACCATTTATAAATCAGAACGACTATTTTGGCTTCTTCTATTGTTTCAAGCGTATATCCGCTATCGCTTTCTAGTTTTTTGCGCTTGTATCCGTATGGTGCTATATTACCTGTGAATTTTCCTTCTTTAGCGGACTGGAGGCGACCTCTCTGTAATCTCCGATTAATAGTCTTATACTCTCTTCTACTCATAAACAACCCAAACTCAAAATACTCCTCATCGAATTCATCGTTCGGATCATATGTTTTAACAGGAGTTATTATTTTTGTCCCAGAATACTTAAACGTTTGAGCGACCAGTCCCTGATCCATAGTATCTCCACGGGCAAGACGTTCAATTTCCATTACCAGGACACC
>JAQVSG010000039.1 GCA_028700655.1 Caldisericia bacterium | reverse complement strand
CTGCATAGTAGTGTTATGATGACTACTGTTATACAGGGGAAAAGTGTTTTTTTCTAGCGTTTCTTTCATTTTTCGGGTAGTTTTTTTCATAATAGTGTGTTTTTAGAATTTACACAACATATTTTACTCTACCATATTATGTATAATGAGATTATTTTGACACAAGAGCACAAAAGTTGATCATTTAGTAGTTCGAAATTTTAACTTCTATTGCTACTAATGAATGTGCAAACAAACGATATCAGTCTTGATTCTTTGTAAGAATAGTATTTAGTTGTTCAATATTCATTTCTCCGTCTTGAAAAGCTTTCAGATGTTTTTGATAGTTAATTCTTATAGCAGTTGTAACAATTCTTCCATTAAAAGAAAATTTACTGCTAAAACGTTCTAATGAAGAATTGAATTCTTGAAGTATGTAATCTAAAAATTTGTATCTAATCATTTTGTAGTTTGCTTCACGATACAAAGAATAAGGCTCATTTAAGAAGTAGTTGTAGGGTTTTCTACCATCCCAAAATGATTTTTTATTTGTTTTAAGAAATTCAAAATCGAGCCACCTTTTAAAATTCTTTTCAAGTATTAGTGGAAGTCCGTGGGGTATTCTAAGAAAAGAATATTTTTTCTTTTCAAGTTTTGACAATTTGCTAAATATCTTTAAAAAAAAATTGCGTCTATAGCCAATTTTTTTAAGATCTAAAAAAATTAGATTATTGTTTAAAACACCATAGAGAGGTTTTTTGTGTTTTCGTGCATAGAAATACGTACAATTTAATTTCTTTCTAGCTTTATACACATTTAGGGGTTTGAATTCAATTCCTATAAGGTTAAAATCTGTATCTTTATAGAAAACAATTTCTGTGTACGATACTCCTTTGGTTACTAATGAACACATAACGGTACTCAGAATATCATCAAAGCTACGGTTGAGAAAATCATTATAAGATAAAAACTTGTGCAACAAATCATTATTCGGTTCTATAGCATAGAAATTTTTCGATTCTTTTCTGGGTGAAAGTTCAATCGAAAAAGAAAGGCATAAATCTTCCAATAAACAATGTGAGAAGTGACCATGAATGGACTCTTCGATATTATTTAAACTGCTGGCTTCTGTATTTTCTTGAGAAGATGTCCATTCATTTATCTTGGTCATTATCAATCCTTTTCTCTCGGTCAAAAACTCCCTTATACTGTTTATTCTCGGGTAAATACTTATTAATACAAGTTTTCATATACATTTGTTCACAATGATTAACTTCGGGGTTCTTCAAAATACCATACCCAATCACCTTAATACTTTTTAATATTTCGGGTTTCTTTGGGCTAATATTTTGCATTTTAGCTTTAACTCGGTTTTTCCATGCAGTTATTATGGTATCTCTATTCCCAAGAAAAAACTTAAATCTCTCGATTGACATTAATTCAACCCATTTAGTAAGAATTTCAATAGCTCTATCTTTTTTAACGTCAACAAACTCTTTGAGCTCATTTTCGACAAGGTTATTCCATTTTTTGCAAGAATTATGTTCACCCCAAATTATAGCCAATCCACTGATTGTTGCATAATCAATCATAGGAGTAGAGAATACATGGACCATAACAGACACTAAATGCTCTTCATGAATCTTCAAAAGGTCACTGCGGACATATTCTTGATAAACAAGTACAATGTTTAAAAAATTAGCATATCCGTTTTTAAACTTATCAAAATCATTAATTTCAATAGCACTAATAAGATATTCACACAAGTAATTGTAGATATATCCTAACAAATCAGGATACTCCTCTCTATTCTCCCAGTGATCTAGAGCAAAACCCCCAGAACATTTTGCTAGTAATTGCGGTATTTTACCAGTAATACTTTTTCTATTAGCTTCTAATTCATGTAATAATCTATCTGCTTCTTCGCAATACCTCTTGTCAAGGTTTTTTTGTTTCAGTTTAGTAGTGATTTCATTGATATGATCTAACGCTAATTGAATTTTAACATTACATTCTGTCAATTTGACAGTAGCAACTGCTGAAGGAAAATACAATTCTTTTTCTAAAAGATAATGACAAATTGATGTCATATCCTGATTAAGTAATCTATCAATAGAGGAGATATAGAAGTTTATCTCCTCTAATATCAACTGTGATATTGTCTGCTCAATATACCAATCAGGAGTAATTTTTTTATTCTCAAGTTTCACTTCAGTTTCAATACAATTGTAAAGTCTCTCTGCTTTTTGGTTGTTTAAGAACCAATCAGTTTTAAAATCAATTTCATTGAAGGATCGATATGTTTTAGCTCTTTCGAAAATCTTCTCAAGACAAATACTATCTAACCGCCTATTGAGACCACAGACTAAATTTATCTGCACAATTGTCAGAGCATCAATTGTTTTTGCAAATTTATCGATAACATCATCATTACCCACTTTTCTTTCCTGAGAAATAAAATTTAAAACATCCTTTTGTAGAGTTTCGATATACATAAGCATATAGGATAAAGAATTGCCATCTACTGAATGATAGGCTAAGTTAGATAAACTAGGTTGAAGATATAGATTTAATGAATCCAAATCTTTGTCCTGAAAAAACTTTTGTAAACAAGTGTGGTTTAATATCTTAATCTCTTCTTCAAACCAAGTTTTATTCTTTACATATACCTTTTGTAATGGAGTTGCGTTTTCTATAGCCATTCTTACTTCTATATCACTTGATTTGTACCACTGTGGATATTGGATTTTTTCTTGAAACCACATTGAATCATAGTAAATTGATCTTTTTTGTGACCAATATTCCTTTAGAACAAGATTATTTCTTTCCATAAATCTTAGCATTGATGAATTCTGGTTAACCGGGATGTTTTTATTGTATTCGCTAATATCCTTAAGAACTGAAAGTTTTTCTGCACAAATTTGGTAGAAATGTTTCTGAAAACTAATATTCGATGAAAAGATG
The DNA here is from genome assembly GCA_028700655.1 of Caldisericia bacterium. Lineage (GTDB taxonomy): Bacteria > Caldisericota > Caldisericia > UBA6126 > UBA6126 > JAGLCW01. The sequence goes on along the minus strand of JAQVSG010000039.1, from coordinate 9,331 downwards.
TTATTTCTTGAAACCTTTTTAACTAAATCAAGTATATCAATGTAAAGAGAGACAGATAAGTTGTAAGTATCAGATAGCCAATATGCTCTTCGGCTAAATTTGCTGTAGTCTACAATGATATAGACTGCCAGAAGAGAAACCAAGACAAATGCACTAACTGGCAAATCATTGTTAATCAAATCCACAAATAGCAACAATAAACTAAAAATAATATAGAAGACAATCTTGTTGATGCTTGTATTGGAGGCAATATCTTCTTGAAAAAGATTAGATAAACTTCTTGGAGCATTAACATATTTTGTTGAGTAAATTGAGGTGATGCTAGTGCAGTAAAGCCCCAGTATCAAACCAGCAAAACCAATAGATCCAATTAAGTAGCCGGAAATTATCGTATCAAAGGAATCACTCAATTTAAAAAATGGAAAGATTGTAAGCAAAACTGTATCTGCAAAACGAAAGATAAAAAACAGCACAATGCATACAGTGATTATGGTAAGAAGTCTATTCACTACGAACCATTCAATCTTAAAGCTTGTTTTCTTTTTATTCCAATTTACAAGGACTCTGTACAATGAAGCTTTAACATGATGTGAAAATTTGCATTTAATCGATTGTAAGGACCAATAAAAATCATGTTTCATTTTTATCTCTCAATTTTGTAACAGTTAAACCAACAAGTTTTTACAATAAAATATTAGTCTTGTTATGTAGAAATTCTTTAATGTCAAGATCATCTTTAATCTCAATACCACTAATAGGATACGGCATTTTTCCTCCTTCGTATCAAAGCTATACATTTATCTCTAAACAGAAAACGTGGTTCATCGTGCTCCCTCATTTTTCGCTATTAACCAACGAACATTCTTTTTACATAATTGTATTTTCAAACTCTCCGGATACAAGACGTTTATCCAAAAAAGTCACTTTCAACCCCTTTTTCACTGCTTGATTTCTCGCAATTTGGGGAGAAAAATGCATAATGATTGGGTGTGCAATGGTGCATTGCACAGAGGAAAATGAAAATCAATATGTGTAAAGCTGGAGAAAGAATAATGACAGATAACAAAAAAGAACAGGAACGCGCAGAACTACACCGCACCATTTGGAGCATTGCCAATGATTTACGCGGCAGCGTTGATGGATGGGACTTTAAACAATATGTTCTGGGCATGCTATTCTATCGATATATCTCAGAAAATCTTTCCAACTATATCAATTCTTCAGAATGGGAAACCGGAGATAAAACCTTCAATTATGCCACAATATCAGACAAAAAGGCAGAATTGGTTCGCGACGACCTTGTTAATACAAGAGGATTTTTCATTTTACCCAGCGAACTTTTTGAGAATGTACGCCGCCATGCCTCTGAAGATGAAAATCTAAACGAAACATTGGAACACGTATTTAAAAATATTGAAGCCTCTGCACAAGGTTCTACCAGTGAAGTGGATTTCAAAGGTTTGTTTGATGACATTGATGTCAATAGTAGCAAGCTTGGTAGTACGGTTGCAAGGCGCAATGAAAGACTTGTGAAACTGATGAATGGTGTGGGCGAAATGAAACTGGGAGATTACAAAGACAATACCATTGATGCTTTTGGTGATGCCTATGAATATTTAATGGGCATGTATGCTTCCAATGCTGGTAAAAGTGGTGGTGAATATTTCACCCCTCAAGAAGTATCCGAGCTTCTAACCCAACTTGCATTAGTAGGGAAAAAAGAAGTCAACAAAGTGTATGATCCAGCGTGTGGTTCTGGTTCCTTGCTTTTAAAATCAGCAAAAATATTGGGTAAAGATCGTATTCGATTGGGCTTTTTTGGACAAGAAATCAACATTACTACGTACAACCTTTGCCGCATCAATATGTTTCTACACGATATTGATTATGATAAATTCGACATTGGTCACGGGGATACATTAACTGATCCCTTGCATTGGGATGACGAACCATTTGAGGTGATTGTTTCCAATCCACCCTATTCGATCAAATGGGAAGGAGATGCCAACTCCCTTCTCATTAACGATCCTCGTTTTTCTCCTGCTGGCGTTCTTGCCCCCAAATCCAAAGCAGACCTTGCTTTCATTATGCACAGCCTTGCATGGCTTTCCACCAACGGCACTGCTGCGATTGTCTGTTTCCCAGGAATTTTGTATCGAGGGGGTGCTGAACAAAAGATTCGAAAGTATTTGATTGATAATAATTTTGTAGATTGCGTGATTCAGCTACCCAACAATTTGTTTTTTGGTACTAGCATCGCAACTTGCATTATGGTGCTCAAAAAATCCAAAAGCGAAAACAAAACTTTGTTTATTGATGCCTCCCGTGAATTCATTAAAGTAACCAATAGCAACAAACTGACAGAGGAAAGTATTAAAAAGATTGTTGATGCTTTTACCGAAAGAACTCCTATTGAGTATTTCTCGGTTCTTGTGAATAACAAGGATATAGCTTCCCAAGACTACAACCTTTCTGTTTCTACCTATGTCCAGCAAGAAGATACTCGGGAAGTCATTGACATCAAAAAACTCAATGCCCAAATTGAAGAAATTGTTGCCCACGAAGATGTCTTGCGAAAAGAAATAGACAAGATTATTGCGGAGATAGAAAATGTGTAAGGTATGCGGCTAGGAGATTTGTTATCTAATCCATCAAATTTTGATTACAAACAAGTTGAAGCTTTTTTAAGTAAAAAAAGAGGAGACCCTGGACAACACGCAAAACTGGATGTTGGTAACATAATGCTAAACTATTATTGTGCAAGATGTGAAGATAGCCGTACGTTTTCTTCAAGGGGAACAATTCACTGTGTTTTTATTAGCAAACAACTGATTAGTTTAGATTGTGTATTGGCTTGCAGTTGTGGATCGAATCTACCTGTCTGGTTTTTAGTAGAATCAGAAAATGATATTTGCGGCATATCACCAAACGTACGAGTTTTAAAGCGTAGTGAAAAACTGTCTGAAAATGTAAAAATCAATGACAAATACCTTGGTAGTTTTACACCTCTTTTAGAAATGGCCGAGCGTTCTTTTAGAGAAAATTTAGGTGCAGGAGCAACAGTATATTTAAGGAAAGCTTTTGAAAAAGTTACTATAGAAACTGCAGATGCTATTGGAATTGAGTATGAAAAATTCAAAGAAGGAAACCCCAGGAATTTTTCAAAATTACTTAAAGAAGTAGACAAACAACGACATATTATCCCACGTGAATTTTCTGATAATGGATACAAGCTATTCAAAGAATTAAGTAGTGTGGTTCATGGTAATTACGATGAAAAGGTCGGACTTAGTAAGTTTAAACTATTCCAGCGCCTTGTTATAGGTATATTGGAAAATGCTAGGAATATTGAAGAATTTCAAGATATAGTTTGCAAATTAGGGTGGGATGAATGAAAACAATGAGGATGAATAATGAATTGATACCAGTTTCAAAATTTGAGATATTCAATGCAAACAATGGGAAAGTGGTATGTTGGATATTCCGACATACCTATAAAACTGCATCTAGAGTAATTGTAGCTGAATCCAATAAATCCAAAATTCTACAAGATAAGAATTATATGTCAGATTTTGATGAGCTTTCACAGAATTATTTTAAACATGAAATAAAATCACAGAAGCAGGATCAAGATGAGTAAACTAAACGAGTTAATTGCAGAATTCTGTCCTGATGGAGTGGAATGGAAAACAATTGAAGAAAGTGTTGATTTGGTAATGGGAACTTCTCCAAAAGGTAATACAATTTCAGAAAACCAAACAAATGGTATGGAATTTCATCAAGGTAAATCTAAATTTGGTAATTTGATACTTGATAAATCAAAACAATATACTACCTGTCCAGTAAAAACTGCTTCTGCTGGAAGCATAATCATGAGTGTACGTGCACCTGTTGGTGACTCAAATATTACAGATCGTGAAGTTGCTATAGGTAGAGGTCTTTGTTCAATGAATGGGAAAAAAGATTTAAATAACAAGTTTCTCTACTACATAATTAACAACAACATAAATGATTTCAAGCTACATGAAAAAGGATCCGTATTTAAAGCAATCAATACTAATGACATTAAAAGCATACTTATCCCTCTTCCTCCTCTTCCGATTCAGGAAGAAATTGTCAGGATCCTGGATAATTTTACAGAGCTGGAAACAGAGCTGGAAACAGAGCTGGAAACAGAGCTGGATCTACGAAAGAAGCAGTATGAGTATTATCGAAGTACCTTATTGGGTATGGAAGACAATGATAAAACTGCATCATTCAAGAGAGTTCCATTGGAAGATGTAGCATATTATTCATCAAAGCGGATTAATGCATCAGAAATTGATTCTGAGAACTACATAGGGGTTGATAACTTGTTGCCGAACAAACGAGGCAGAGTTTCCTCTAATTATGTCCCAACTGAAGGTACATTGATAGAGTATTTACCAAATGATATTCTTATTGGCAATATACGTCCCTATTTAAAGAAGATTTGGTTTGCTACAAACAATGGTGGAACAAATGGCGATGTTCTTGCTATTCGAGTTAAAACCGAAGTGAGTTCATTGTTACTACCATTGTATCTTTTCCATGTTCTTTCTACGGATATTTTTTTCAATTTTGATGTACAGAATTCTAGAGGCGCTAAAATGCCCCGAGGAAATAAGAAATCGGTTATGAAGTATCCCATCCCCCTCCCCCCTCTCGCCGAACAAGCCCGTATCGTAGCCATTCTGGATCGTTTCGACAAGCTTACAAATGATATTTCTGTGGGATTGCCTGCGGAGATTTCTGCACGTCATAAGCAGTATGAGTACTACCGCGATACATTACTGAGCTTCAAGGAGAAGGTTTCATGATCAGCTATAACATTGTGACTGCTTCCAACAAAGATACGGTGGTGGCAGAGTATGTTCCAGAAATAATTCGATCGTCGGATTATCAAAGTGAAGCAGCTTTAGAAAAGGACTTTATAACCCGCCTGAGCGAACAAGGGTATGAATATATTCAGGTGAAAAATGAAGCGGCCTTGGTATCAAACCTTCGCCATCAATTGGAGCTCTTGAATGAGTTTACCTTTACAGATCGGGAATGGGATCAATTCTTCTCTACGAATATTGCAGCTGTCAATGAAGGAATTGTTGAGAAAACCCGGCGCATACAAGATGATCATGTGCAAATATTGAAGCGGGAAGATGGAAGCACCAAAAATATCTACATGATTGACAAAAAAGATATTCACAACAACCGTTTGCAAGTGCTGAATCAGTATGAAGAAAAACAGGGAACTCGTGAAACCCGATACGATGTAACCATATTAGTCAATGGATTGCCCTTGGTGCATGTGGAACTGAAGCGCCGGGGAGTGGCAATTCGGGAAGCATTCAATCAAATCAATCGATACCAGCGCGATAGCTTTTGGTCTTCCACGGGTCTTTATGAATACGTGCAAATCTTTGTGATTTCCAATGGTACGCATACAAAATATTACTCCAACACCACCCGCAACCAACACATTAAGGAATTGACTCCAGGAAACCGAAGGAAAAACAAAAAAACCAGCCACAGTTTTGAGTTTACCAGCTACTGGGCTGATAGTTCCAATCGTATCATTCCAGATTTAATGGGATTCACCAATACTTTTTTTGCCAAACATTCGCTTTTAAACATACTCACGCGCTATTGTGTTTTCACTTCAGAAGAACTTCTTTTGGTGATGCGACCGTATCAAATTGCTGCTACAGAAAAAATTCTCAATCGAATTGAAATTTACACCAACAATAAAAAAACAGGTACTGTAGAAGCGGGTGGATACATCTGGCACACCACAGGATCGGGCAAAACGCTGACCAGTTTTAAAACAGCACAGCTAGCCACAAGGCTACCCTCCATAGACAAGGTGCTGTTTGTTGTCGATCGGAAGGATTTGGATTATCAAACCATGAAAGAATACGATCGGTTTGAAAAAGGAGCTGCCAACAGCAACACCTCCACGCGAATTTTAAAACGGCAGTTGGAAGATCCCAATGTAAACATTATCATCACCACCATCCAAAAGCTGGATGTGTTTATTGGGAAAAATAAATCTCACCCTATTTATAAGCAGCACATGGTGCTTATTTTCGACGAATGTCATCGATCTCAATTTGGAGATATGCATCAGAAAATTATCAAAGCATTCAAGAATTACCACATTTTTGGCTTTACAGGCACCCCTATTTTTGCCACCAATGCAAGTACCAGTGGAAAACCCTTCCTGTGTACAACCCAGCAAGCCTTTGGTGACAAGCTTCACACCTATACCATTGTAGATGCCATTAACGATGGCAATGTACTACCATTTCGTATCGATTATGTGAACACCATCAAGGCCAGCGATCATATTGCAGATGAAAAGGTCCCTGCCATTGATAGTGAAAAAGCAATGTCTGCTCCGAAACGAATTGAAGAAGTCACCCGGTACATTTTGGATCATTTCAATCAAAAAACAAAGCGCAATCATTTCTATACCTTGCGCGGGAACCATGTAGCTGGCTTCAATTCCATTTTTGCAGTGGCTTCTATTTCCATGGCAATGAAATACTATACGGAATTCCAAAAGCAATTGGCACAGCAAAATCGCACGCTGAATGTGGCTACCATATTCAGTTTCAGTGCCAATGAAGAAGACCCTGGCGATCTATTGCCCGATGAAGGTTTTGAAACCAGCAAACTAGATACCACTTCTCGTGATTTTTTAGAATCTGCTATACAAGACTACAATCAAACCTTCCATGTCAATTTTGATACGTCCGCTGACAAATTTCAGAACTATTACAAGGATCTGTCCCTGCGTGTAAAGAATAGGGAAGTGGATCTTTTGATTGTGGTCAATATGTTTCTCACTGGCTTTGATGCAACCACCTTGAACACTCTTTGGGTGGATAAAAACCTTCGCCAGCATGGTCTTTTGCAGGCATTTTCCAGAACCAACCGTGTATTGAATTCGGTCAAAACTTTTGGAAATATTGTGTGTTTCCGTGATTTAAAGAAAGCCACAGACGAAGCCATTGCACTTTTTGGCGACAAAGATGCAAGTGGGATTGTGCTGCTGAAAACCTTTGAAGAATATTACAATGGATACGAAGAAGATGGGAAATTTCGACCGGGTTATATACAACTCATTGCCGATTTACAAACCAAATTCCCTTTGGGCAAACCTATCACAGGAGAAGAGGATCAAAAGGAGTTTATTCAGCTCTATGGAAAAATCCTCAGGCTGCGGAATATTTTAACTGCTTTTGATGATTTTGATGGCAAAGAAATTTTGCCCCACAGGGATTCGCAAGACTACCAAAGCATCTATATCGACCTGTATCAAGAATGGAAAGGGGATAAAAAGGCAGACAAAGAAGACATCACGCAAGACGTCATCTTTGAAATGGAACTCATCAAACAAATTGAAGTGAATATTGATTACATTCTTATGCTTGTTGCAAAATACCATGAATCCAACTGCAAAGATAAAAGCATTCTGAACGCAATTGATAAAGCTGTGAATTCCAGTATTGAGCTTCGTAGCAAAAGAGAACTGATCGAACGCTTCATTGAACAAATGAATCTGACTACTCAAATAGAAGGCGACTGGACAGTATTTGTCAAGGAACAAAAAGAAAACGATCTGCAAGCTATTATTGATTCTGAGAAATTGAAACCAGCTGCAACAAAAAAACTCATCGAAGGTTCCTTCCGAGATGGTGCACTAAAAACAACCGGTACCGACATCGATCGCATTCTTCCCCCCATGTCACGGTTTTCTGGGTCTCGATTGGTCAAGAAGCAAAGCGTGATTGAAAAACTCCTCCTCTTCTTCGACAAATACCTGGGGTTGGTGTAAGGAAGTGGTAACTTGAAAATTGTTCATCCAGAGATGCTCTATCGTTTCTTAAAGGATTTCGAATCCAGCATGGATGGATGGGACTTTTCCTATATTGAATCCACAAAAAGAATACAAGAATATCCTCTTGACTGGTCATATCGATCCATATTAATGAGATATTTGGCACATGCCGAATATGCTTTGGACATGGGAACTGGTGGTGGAGAATTTCTATCAAGCCTGTTTTTATTACCTCCACATACGTATGCAACAGAATCATATGTGCCCAATGTGCCTATTGCCAAAAAAAACTTATCTTCTTTGAATATTCCTGTTTTAGAAGTTAAACATAACCAAAGATTACCATTTGAGAGTTCATTTTTTGATGTTATCATGAACCGTCATGATTATTATCAGCCAAATGAAGTATATAGGGTTCTTAAACCAAAAGGTTATTTTATTACGCAACAAGTTGGCGATCAAAACGCAATAGAACTAAATCGGTGGTTTCAAAAAAAGAATGATGGACATTCTTGGAATCTTAACCAAGCTTCTTCTGATCTTAAAGATTGTTGTTTTACCTTGATTGACACAAAAGAGGCAATAACAGAAACAAGGTTTTTCGATATAGGGGCTGTTTTATTCTATCTAAAAGTCATTTCTTGGCAGATTCCTGATTTCAATGTTCAAGAAAACTACTCGAGGATTGTCGAACTTCATAATAAGATTGAAACCGAAGGCTTTTTTGATTGCAGTTGCCACCGATTTCTAATCATAGCTCAAAAATAGGAAAGGTGGATTTTGAAAATGGACAACATGATGTATAGAGTGGCAGAAATGAGCGATGTTCAGGAGATTGCTGAGTTGACTTTTCGTATTGTTTCAGAAGATATCGAAACACGGATTCCCTATCCTTGTACGTTTTCTGGTCAGAAAGTTTCTTTGGAAGATGAAATAAAGAAGATTGAAGAATACATCAATGATCCTGCATATACCCTTATGGTTGCAACCTGTAATGGTAAAATCGCTGGAGTGTTGTATTTGTTTGAAGAATCTTATGCAGATGATCTTGTTCCAGCTCCACATTCCACCATTGAAGCTATCTTTATACATCCAGACTTTCGAAAACAAGGAATAGGGAAGGATTTAATGAAAGAAGCAGAAAAAGTAGCTTTACAGAAGAATCATGCATATATCGATTTGCAAGTGTGGGAGAACAATTCGTCTGCTTTCAAACTATACGAAAACTCTGGTTTCTGCACCGTTGAAAAAAGAATGGTAAAGAGGATCAAACAAGAAGGACATCAATGAAGCTTCACCTGGAATCCAATAGAATCATCATTCGCAATTTTCAAGAAAGTGACTGGGAAGATGTAACCTGTTATTGTTCGGACGCCAAGACAATGCAGTATATTCCAATGGGTGTATTAGACACTCAGGAGATTAAAGAATTTGTTTCTGCATCCCCTGACGAAGAAACGGAATGCTATGCAA
>JAQVSG010000126.1 GCA_028700655.1 Caldisericia bacterium | reverse complement strand
TTGAAGGAGAAGAAGAAACGCTAGAGATTGATTCTTTAATAGTTGCGATCGGTCAATATGTGAATATTGAGGGATTGGATGGGATTGAACTTACAAAAAGAAGTACCATTGCTTCAGATGAAAACACTTTTTCCACCAACATCCCAGGAATATTTGCAGGTGGAGATGCTATCAATGACAATCAAAAAATCGCGATCCAAGCAATAGCTGATGGGAAAATTGCTTCCCAAGTAATTCACGGATATTTACTAGGAGTAGATGTTGCCTATACAAAACCCTACCTTGTTACCCGTGATGATGTACATGAAGATGAATTTTCTCATCGACCCAAAGAATATCGGCCTCCAATGGATTTGCTTCGTCCTGAAGACCGGGAAGATAATTTTCTTGAAATCGTAAAAGGATATACAACTCAGGAGGCAATCAAAGATGCAAAAAGATGTCTGGAATGCGGTTGCCCCGATTATTTTGAATGCAAATTAATCCAGTATTCAAAAGAATACAGAGTACAGCCTGAAGAACTATCGGGAGAAAAGCATCATCGAAAAATCCTTGATTCTCATCCCTATATTGCGCGAAATCCTGATAAATGCATATTGTGCAGTCTTTGTGTGAGAATTTGCAATGAAGTCATGGGTATTACTGCTTTGGGGTTGGTTGACAGGGGTTTTGATACTATTGTCCAACCCGACATGAGCCTACCCCTAGAAGATACCGATTGCATTTCGTGTGGACAATGCATTTCTGTATGCCCTACGGGAGCTTTGCAAGAAAAATTGCAAATTGACAAACCATGTCCTATGGAAACAACGACAACCAAGCAAGTGTGTTCCTATTGTAGTATTGGCTGTAACATCCTTCTAGAAACGCGAGGCAATATGGCCGTACGAGCCTTGCCGGATCCAGATAGCAAGGTAGACCACGGATTGCTTTGTGTGAAAGGACGATTTGGATATAACACAGTACGGAATGAAAAACGATTAAAGAATCCTCTTATTCGACTCCATAATGAGCTTATTGAAACCACATGGGAAGAGGCTTTATTCTATACAGCGAAGAAATTGGAAAGTGTTCGTTTTCGATATGGCTCCGATAGTATTGCGGTTTCTGTGTCGGATCAATGGACACTGGAAGATATGTATATTGCAAAAAAATGGACTCAATCTGTCCTAGGCACTTCTTTTTTGACAAATTTTAATACACACACGAGTACATTGCGAGATGTCTTTGGATACGATGCTTCTCCCAACACTCTTGACGAGATTCCCCAAACAAACTGCATCCTATTAATTGGATCGTATACCTATCGAGACCATACCATTGCAGCTCTACACATAAAACAAGCCGTTGAAAATGGTGCCACCCTTATTACAGTCAATCCCTGTCCAACAAAAATGGATGAATGGGCTTCGATAAAAGTGAATCCAGGCAATTCTATTTATTTTTTGAAGGAAATTGCTGCTGCACTGATATCTATGGGCCGAGAGCCGAAAAATGTTCATGGTTGGGATGCTTTTAAGCAAGACTTACGTGATATTCATCCCAGCCAAGAGGCAGTACAAATTGCAGACACGTATGCGAATTCAAAAAAAGCCCTGCTAGTCTTTGATCAGAATCAGTTGAGCAGTGAGGGCATTAAACTGATCGCTTATATTGCCTTAATAGCAGGACATATAGGAAAGCCTCGTGACGGTATTGTTCAATTGAAGCCGCAAAACAATACACAGGCCCTTTCGATCCTAGGGATTAGTCAAGACTACAAAACGATACTCCAAAAACTACAAGACGATCTAATTCATGCCTTGGTTATTCTTGGAGAAAACCCTATGAAGTCGATTGTCATGTCAAAGCCTTCCTTCTTGGTTGTTATGGATACGCACCTGACAGAGACAGCTTCCGTTGCTGATGTTGTCATTCCCTCTTCTATTGCCGTAGAAACCGGAGGCACTTTTGTAAGTACAGACCGCCGTGTACAAACATTTTCACCGGCATTACCCCAAGAGGTTGCTTGTTCGAATTGGGAAGCATTACGGAGCATGGCCACTATACTGAAGGGTTCTCTACATTCCACATCCACCACCCAAATATTACAAGAAATTCGAGAACAGGTAAAAGGATTTCAACCTTCTTCTATGGAAGGCGAACGGTGGACTCCTCAAAACACGTCCATTTTATACACCACCCAATACGGTTTTGATGACGGTTATGCCAAGATGGAAACAATACCAGAAGGGTTGTTGTTTATACAAACAGATTCTTCTGTGTATGCTTCTCAGGCTCTGTTGGATACTTTGACTGAACACGGTCTTGTCCGGTATTAGGATGAGAACAATTCGATGAGTTTGTTACATATTTTTCTTCTTATTCTTGTTGTTCTTATTGAATTTTTCCTGATTGGGCTTTTCTTTTCTCCAATTTTGCGTCACTGGTTGATTAAGGAGAAGTCTATCAGTGCATATTTAGAAGATGCAAGAGGATACATTTACAAGATTTGTAGCTTCTTGTGCATTCTTTTTTTCATCACTGCTTTTGTTTTACTGTTTGCAGCTGCCTATATGCAAAACCCTGCCGGGAAGAATTTTATTACCGCAGTGTCACTAATCCTTTTTGGATTGTTTTTCTCTTCCTTAGAGGGAATGGCTTTTTACCTTGGTTTTACGGTTGCTAAACATAGGCTAGTGCAGGATGTTACCGGAAGTAATAACAATCTTTTATCACCCAGTATTTTTGTATTGTTTTTTATCGGGAGTACAACATTCCTCTCTTATCCTTTTGTAATGATAGCGCAGTGGATTACAACGTGGGTTCCATTGTAAAGAATGACAAGAACGAAAAGGTAGTGAGAAGATTTTTTCTTCTCACTACCTACTTCTAGAAAAACTCATCCCATCAGCTTTTCAAAAAAAAGTTTCAAAAATTTTGCATTTTCTTTCTTTTTTCCATTGACAACCGAATCTGTTTTCCCATAATTAGACCTTGCTGTCTGAACCTTGAAAACTGAAGAATGAGGAATGGATCTCTCACGATTGTGAAAACGATCGATGGAGAGA
>JAQVSG010000125.1 GCA_028700655.1 Caldisericia bacterium | reverse complement strand
ACGCCAGAATTAGTCAACCCCGATAAACCCCTCACTTTTACTATTCTCGATGAAGTGGGAGAACCTATTAATCTTTCAAACGGTGTACCCGATAGTAAAAACCAAATAAAAGTATTGGATCGAAACATTCGAAATGTATTGTTCCAAGATCCACATCCCGACAATACCGATTATTTTGGACAAGATGCTTCCATACCAAGATACTATTGGTTACGAACAGATTTACACAACAACGATGGTTCTCTATATGACAATGAGTCCATTTACTTATCCTCTATGACACCTTTTGATCCTGTAGAAACCGATTTCTCATTGGCCCATGAAGGAACTTATAAATTCTACAACTTCTGTGCTAACGATTCCGGTTCTTTCCCTGTATACGTATACTCTCCTGATCGTAGACATTATGGACAGACTGTTGTGAACGTTAAGCTCCCAGCTATCGTATACAGTTTCGCAAACATTGAAGACCCTTCAAACACCGAATATTATGTTCCAGGTAGTCCCGATTTTGTAATGACTGCCATGGATAAACGAGTTTACAGAGTCGGTTTACAAGTATTTGATGCGCAAGGAGAAGTATTAAAAGGAACAGCTGGTGCCAATATCTGTGAAGGTACAGACGATGCCAGAGTTACCATTACCAATACATTCCTTCGAAACTTCCGATACCGTTTTGCTGCAATGCCTAGATACTACAATCTTCTGGGAATTGACAAAAACCAAAATGGATCCATTGATGTTATGAACCGTGAACGTATGAATGTAGCAGGATTTAGATCCTCTACAACATTGGCTCCCGATGCATTTTTATACAATACCGGTTCCGTGTTGGATACACAAGGTCGCTATGATACAAGACCCTTGCATGATATTCCTCCAGAAAATCAGCAATGGTCTGGATGGGGACTTGGTAATATCTACAACAGTATGTATTACGGAGGCTATTGCTTCCCAGATATTGACGACGACGGGTTCCTAACTTTCAACGATTCCATCAGCTTGGATCAAGACGGAAAAGCTTCTTTCTTGTATTATGCCAACGATATGGGACTTACAGAAAGTTATTTTGGTGCTTTTGTTGGTAAAAACCGTTTAACATCCAATCCATCTTGGGCCGATGTTGCAGGGTACCCCGATTTTGATATTTTTGGACCCAACAATGTATACCGTCGTTTCCGCTGGGGTGGAATGCGTTTTGCAAGCAGACATAGTTACGATCGATATTCTATGTTTAGAATTGATTGGGATTCTCATCCTGATACCTTTTCATTGATTAAAGGACCTGACTTCGTATTTTTGAATGCAGAAACTCGTGAACCGCTAGGAAAAGATCTTCTAGACCCCGGGTATTACGATTTGGTCTTCGGTGTAGAGAATAACTTCATTATCCAAGCACTTCAGGCTGACTCTCGTGATCTACCTGTTAAAGAGGGTGGTTTGGTAACACTCTCGGGGTTTGGTACAGGGAGCCCTAGTATTGGAGATGAACGCGAAGTTACAGGGGAAATGAATATTCTTGAAGATGCTATTCCTGAAACTGTACTATCCTGTACACCAGCAGGAGCCGGAGAATCTCTTGGCTTTATTCGCTACATTTTACCCAATGGCGGATATGGAGAACAAAATTTGCATGATGTTGGAATCTCTGAATATGGACGTTTTGACGTTGCTAATGGGTTGGGAGTTGAAGTTCTTTCTATGTCCTCCCTTGTTGTTGGAAAATCTGTTCATATCCAAATCCGAAGTTTTGATGCTGGATCTAAAAAACCAGAACAAGCTGTTACAATACGTTTAACAGGAGCTGGCATAAGCGAAACAACAAAAACGGACGCCAATGGAATTTGTGAAATAACTTTCACGCCTACCAGAGAAGGTTTGATTACGATTTTAGCAGAAAGAACCGGGATGGTCTCAGGGAAAACAGATATATTTGTCGCCTCCGAGATGTCCCTATCCATTCTTCTTGAGAACAATGACCAACAGATTGCTACCATTGATCACGGAATAATAGAAGAAGGGAACCTGTTTTTAACGGGTTCCCTTTCTTCTTCAACAGGTCTCTCTGTTGAAGGAATACAGGCGGACGTGAGCAATCATTCTTGGAAGTTGAATATTCCATTTAAATATGGTAAAAATAAGATAGTTGTTACTTTATATGATGTAAACGGTAAATCAACTCAATACAGTATTCGTGTTGATGAGCGTAATAATTTTGCTGTATTTTCTGAAACCACAGAAGATTCAGTATATCTTGGTGTTTTAGATTATGAAAATATGAGCAATGCAAGAGTATGTGATTGTCGAACAAGTGACTCTTTTTGTGTTGTTAAGCTGGTATAACGCTAGCGATCGGATAAAGGAGTGGGTATGATGAGAAAGTTATTTAGTATTTTCATTTCTCTCGTTTTATTGCTTGGCATTATTCCTTTTAATGCAAGCTTTCCCACCGTTGTTTTTGGGGATCAAACCAACAAGGGTGATTTCCATACCTTCATAGCCAAAGCTATCCATCCGGTAGGTTATGAAGCAGACGGTGAACCAATAGATCCGGATCCGGCACAACCGGGTATAGCAATCCCTAACGGTCGATTTTTCCCTTGGGAATACGAACGAGGTTCTTCCTGGGGAAGGCGTGAAGTTTCTATGCCCGGATCCCCTGTATATTGGTTTGAAATGTATTTGCAAATTCAAGCCGAAGGGGGAGAATCGCAACCCAAACACAAATGGTATGGAGTTATCGATTCATCTGGGAAAATGTGGCTTGATCCCGATGGAAATTTCCACGACGGCAATTATGATATCTATTCCGATCCCTATCATCCCGCTTACATTGCTGGTCGCTGTGAAAACAATCCCAAAGCACAAATCGATCCTGTGTCCAACACACAAGGACCTTACATATTAAACCCCAAAGATCCAGAATATAAGACGGAAATCTATTTCTACGATCGCTTAGTCACCGAAAAAGGTTGGCGTATTGGCTGGGTAGATCTCGTAGATTATCCTGCCTATAGAGCGCAATTGGCCGATGGTTCCATTTCTTCCGGAATTGTAGGACCCTACGATTGGGATCT
>JAQVSG010000009.1:38331-46192 GCA_028700655.1 Caldisericia bacterium | reverse complement strand
TAGTCACCTTGTATTTGAATCACAATCCTTCCTTTTGATGGAGAACGTTTACCCTGAAATACAATGGTACTCTCAGGGTCGTCGCAATCAATCTCGACCATCTGGTATTCAGGTGAAAAAGTGCAATGTTCATTTTTAGGAACCACTTTGTACATGTCTCCACATGGGAGGTTTTCCCCTGTATCATAATACCCATCTTGATTTTGGGAATTTAAGATATTAACAACATTTCCTATTGCATCATATAGATAAATAGCCGTGCTAGAAGATTCAACTTGCACACAATCTGGTGGAATTTGGATGCGTATACGTCCCTTATCTTTCCGATGATTACGTTGAAAAGAAACACTATTTACAGCGGGGCAACAAGCTACATTTTGAAGGATTTGTACATCCGGGGTAAACGTATATTGGTCATTCTCGGGTACTACTTTATACGATGCGTTGCATGGCAATATGCATCCCGTATCAAACACACCATGAATGGATTGCTGCAATGTAGCTACCACTACATTGTTACTATCGTATATGACAACCCTCGTATTTTCAGCACACTCTTGAGACATATGTACTTGGATACTCCCTTCCGATTCTGCACAATCACAATCAAATACTACATTTGCTTCTTGGGGACAATAAGGAACGACAATACTCTGGCTTGGGGGATTAAAAGTACAATGTTCATTTTTAGGAACCACTTTGTAGGACTGATTACCCAATAATGAACAACCACTACGATAGATCCCATCTTTGTCAGGCGCTTTTAAAAGAGTGGCTAAATCGCCGTGAGAATCATATATATACACAACTGTTCCTGACTGGCAAACATCCGGCATAGATATTGCGATGGATCCATATTGTTTTTCTCTTTCACAAGAAAATGAAACTGTATACGATTCTGGACAATTGGAAACAGACACTATCTTACGACGTGGAGTAAATAGCAAGTTTTTGTTGAAAGGGACTATTTCATATTTTTGTGTACTGGGCAACGTACAACCAGAATCGAAAAACCCTGACGAATTAACGGATGTTAACGTCATAAACAGAGCTCCTCGTTCGTCCAATATTTGTATGGAAGTCCCTACAATACAATCCTCAGAAACTTTAACTAGTACTCGTCCGTTGGAATCTTCACAATGGCATTCAAAAGAAAGTGTAGACGACGCAGGGCAGGGTTTTGTTGTAACCAATTGCTTCGACGGGGCAAATGTGCAATGATGATTGGAAGGAACAACGGTATATTGAACTTCACTAGCTAAAACGCAACCTGTGTCATATACACCCGAAGAATCTGGAGTTACAATTTGCACCAATGAACCGGACTGATCATAAATATTCACAACGGTTGTGGTATTGTTTGATCCACGACAAGCCTGTGGAATATTGACGACAATGCGACTTTTCTTTTCCGGCTTTTTTGAGCCTTGAAAGTGTAGCTCTGTCGTAGAAGGACACTCTTTCAACTCAACGGATTGGGAGGAAGGCGAAAAATCGATATGGGGATTCTTTGGGACTACTTTGTACGTAGTCCCGCATAACAATGAACACCCGCTATCAAAAGCTTGAGAAGTTACAGAAGTAAGTGTTTTTACCAAGGATCCTTGCACATTGTATATGTCAATCGTCGTCCCTTGTATGAATTCTTGAGGAATATAAACGAGCATTCTTCCCTTTGGTTTTTCACATGAAGAGAAATGTACACTTGCATAATCCGGACAACACGGCACACGAACCATTTGAAAAGAAGGCTGAAACGACTTTTGTGAATGTTCTGGTACCACTTTGTAATTATTCCCGCATGGAAGAGTGCACCCTGTATCAAAAGACCCGGATAACGTTTTTATCAAAGCTCCCTGATCAGAATACACTTTCACGCTTGTTCCAGATTTGCATTCTTCAGGCATTGTAACAACGAGACGTCCTTCGTCTTGTTTACAATTGCATCGAAATGTCACACGAGCTTCACTGGGACAACATTCGGCTTTTACTGTTTGTGAAGTAGGAGTAAAAGAACACTTGGAATTAATCGGCTCTACTCGATAATTTTCATCACCGTACAATTCGCATCCTGTATCAAAAAAACCCCCTGTATTAAACTGGGTTAGCGTTATAGACTGATTGTTGTTGATGCCTGTAATCCGCACACTGGTCCCTTCTAAACAGTTGATAGGCATATAGACGGCAATTCTTCCATTTTTTTGAGGATTCCCTGGACACTTACATGAAAATCGAACGGATGACTTTTTATCTGCCCTTACGTTTACTCTTTGTGGGTTTGGCCAAGCGTTACAGCCAATTTTCAAAGCTTCGACCAAAGCCACTCCCTCTGGAATACTATAGGGCGTTGAAAACGATCCTCTATCGTCTGTATACCCTTCCCATAAAATATCTCCTTGAGAATTCTTGATTTGTATTTGAAAACCTCGACCACAATCAACAGGGGATATCGTTCCTTCTATAGAACCATCTCCTGGATATGGAATTGCTTGAACAACTGGTTGTACAAAACCAACACAATGCCACCATAGAAAAATGATTAAAAACATCGTACAAATCTTAAAGTGCTGTTTCATCATAGCCCTCCCACGGTTTTTTTGCTATACTATAGTTTGTATCATAGATTGATTTGAAAAATAAGAATTTTTGTATTTCATGCCAAAAAAACATTGAACGCTGTATTGAAAATGATGGAGGACGTCGTATGAAAAAATTAATCTCAACCCTATTGGGACTAGCCTTAGCAGTAGGCTCATTAGTAGTACCTTTTCCTATACAATCAACCCAAGCAATTGTTAAAAAGATGGTTCTTGTTGAACAATTTACTGCCACATGGTGTGGACCTTGTGTCAAAGGAAGTGAAACCATTGATGCATTGTATGAAAAATATGGTAACAAAGATTTTATTCTCATCAAACACCACCCTGACACTCGGGGTGATAGTATGCTGAATAAATTTTCTCAATTGCGAGCTAACAAATTATCTATAAGTGGCTACCCCTCTTTTTACATTGATACAAAACTTTGTTCCGATCGATCCACCGATGCACTAACAAGCGATATAAAAAATGCCAAATCCAAAGGAGCCAAATCGTCCATATCTATCGACAAAAGTACAATCGGCGATACCTCGGTTACCTTCCAAATTGAATACGAAGATGTTCCCGACAATAGTGAAATTTGGTATTGCCTTGTCGAAGACTTTGTATATGTAAAAGCACAAAATGGAGAAAAACGTCACCGGTTTATCTCTAGAGATGGAGGCACTCTTCCTGGTATTAGTGGATCGGGTTCTACATCCGTAACGATCGACATGAAACCTACATGGTCTACGGAAATGATTCGCGTTTATGCATGGATTGAATCCCGCATTGGTATTGACAATTCTGACTATTATGATTTTGGCAATGGCGACATTAATCCCCTGGGATCAGTTCTGGCTTCATATCCCAATCAACTCGATTTTGGACAAATGAAACCGGATAGTACTGCAAAAGCAGATTTGCATATTCGCAATTGCGGAACACAAGACGGCTCTGTTGATATCAGCATAGATGAATCGTATGTTTCTCTGAAAAAAACGCTGAATATCCCTTATTTATCAGAAACTATCTATTCCGTTAGTATCTCTACCAACGGTCTTGAGCCTGGCTTATATCGAGGAACAATCAACTTGAAAGGAGTCGCTTACTCAAAAGAAGTTCCTTTTCAATTGCAAGTATTGCACCACCCCAAAATCACAATTGACACTAACACAATCGATTTTGGCGAGGTAAAACGTGGAAAAAGTGATTCTGAAACGATCCATATTTCCAACGCACACGATGGTGTTCTTACAGGTACTACATCTGCGTCAGAAGACTGGCTCCGTACAAATCCTCGAACGTTCTCAGAAAACTCTTTTGATCTAAAAGTAAGCATAAGCACCAGTAAATTAAAATCTGGTAGCTATACAGGGACTGTACTTATAGAATCCGATGGTGGCAATAAAGAAATTGCTGTTCGTGTTACCATTATTGCTGCTGACATCATTATGGATACAGAAGAATTCAACTTTGGAAACCTAACGTTGAAACAAGCCAAAAAGATAGAAGAAGCCCTCACAATATCAAACGAAGGGGATGCTACAGCCTCTATTCATATTGCAAACATCCCAACTTTTATTGTAATGGAGAAGAAAGACTTTTCATTGGAAAGTGGGGAAAAGAGAGTTCTCCCCATTACATTGGATACATCTGTACTGTCGATTGGTACCTACAACGAAAGCATCATTTTTGAATTTGACAGCGAGAGCGTTTCCATTCCTGTCGCTTTTGAAATTATTGAAGAACCTGCGATTATTCGAGTGGAAAGCGACTTTATAAATGAAGATGGTATTTTGTATGTGGAAGCAGAAGAAGAGAAAATCGATATTGAATGCGTCATCTACAATGATGGAGAAGCCAGAATGGATGGGTCTATTGAATTTGATACACAATGGCTCCGACCCTCTGACCGTTCATTTGCTGTTCTTGGCGGAAGAAAAAAGACAATTACTCTTACCTTCGACCCAAGCAAAGCGGATGATACAGAAAATTCTGGAAAAATTGTGTTTACTTCCAATGGTGGAAACGTCGAGTTAGATATTCTCTTTGTGACTACAAAAGAATCCGTTGTGATCCAATTCCAAATTGGGAATAAAACAGTCAAAATCAATGATCAACCTGTACTTATGGACGCCGCTCCATTTATCTTAAATGGAAGAACCGTCGTCCCCATTCGTATTATTGCAGAAGCATTTGGTGCCACGATTGAGTGGGAGGGATCCACACAAACCATCACCATTCTACTGAAAGAAAAAACAATTGTCATGAAAATTGGATCTACAATTGCTCAGATTAACGACAACCCGATGATCCTTGATGCACCCCCCACCATTCAAAACGGAAGGACGTTTGTCCCGCTACGCTTTATCGCAGAAGCATTTGGTGCCACGATTGAGTGGGAGGGATCCACACAAACGATCACAATAACCCTGTGAATCAATTTGTAAAATCCTTCTTTTGTGATATAGTAAATATTTGCGATATTACTTTTAACGGCTAGGAGTTTAGCATGGGTAGAAAAAATAAAACTGGTACAAACGGTAGAGACTCGAATCCAAAATACCTTGGTGTAAAGCTATACGATGGACAAATTGCCCAAGGTGGTAATATTATAGTTCGACAACGTGGCAACAGGATTTATCCTGGGTTGAACGTATTGCAAGGAAGAGACTATACCTTATTGGCAACCGCCACAGGAAAAGTTAAATTTGAACGATGGGGTCGATCCCGCAAAAAAGTATCTGTTTATCCAGATGTTGATTAAGAAGTCCTATCTTCCATATAAAGCCCTTTCTTTTTGGGAAAGGGCTTTTTTTGTTGGTCAGTCTACACAATGATATTTTTAGATGAAATCACAATACGGGTAAAATCTGGTAACGGTGGTAATGGTTGCATTAGTTTTCGCCGAGAGAAATATATTCAAAAAGGTGGTCCAGACGGTGGCCATGGAGGTTGGGGAGGAAGCATTATTTTCCAAGCCGACCAAGGTATTTCTTCTCTTAGTGTTTTCCAAAACAAACGATACTTCGCTGCCCAAAACGGGAAACCTGGGGAGAGCAATCAAAAAAATGGACGAAAGGGAAAACATACTACAATTTTAGTTCCTCCCGGCACTCTTATATATGAGATTACCGAGCCGCAAGAACTTGTGGAATCGGGTGCCGAAAAGACTCCTTCTATCAGACTTTTAGCAGATCTCTGCGTCCATGGAGATGAAGTAGTAATTGCCAAGGGGGGAATTGGCGGAAAAGGCAATTCATCCTTTGCCAATTCAATTGAGCATGTCCCTCATATAGCTGAACATGGAGCAGTTGGCGAAGAAAAAGAACTGTATATTGAATTAAAAACAATTGCCGATATTGGTTTCGTTGGTTTCCCAAATGCGGGTAAGTCTACTTTGCTTTCTCAAATAACCAATGCGAAACCAAAAATTGGAGATTACCCCTTTACAACCCTGGTTCCAAACGTAGGAGTTTGTTCTATTGCTCCAGGAAAAACAATGACTATCGCGGACATACCTGGTATTATTGAAGGAGCCTCAGAAGGTAAAGGCCTAGGTTTTCAATTCTTACGACATATTGAACGCTGCCGGATCCTCCTTTATATCATTGATCTCGACAAAGAATCTGTGGAGGAATGTATAGAAGAAATGACTGCGCTGTTCCAAGAAATCAAAGACTACGATGAAGATTTATTTCAACAGTCCAGTATTGTTTGTGGGAATAAAATCGATACTCCCCGCGGGGAAAAAAACGCCATTCTTTTCCAAGAATATCTGGAAACATCGGAGCGTCCTTTCTTTTTCATTTCTGGAAAAACAAAACAGAATGTGGATCGTATGATTCTATCTCTGTACGGTATTCTTCAAACCATCCCCACCAAAAATATCCCCATTGAAAGCCATTCTGTCCATACATTGGGAGACCAAGAGGTTCGTGTACACAAAGAAGAAAACATCTATGTCGTCCAATGCCCCAGACTAGAACGGATCATCGCTGGAACAGATTTAAACTACCCAGGTAGTTTACGCTATGTATATAGGATGTTCCGAAAGTACCATATAGACAACATACTCAAGTTCCATGGAATCCAAGAGGACGATCTTGTAGAACTAGGTGGAAAGCGTTTTCGATGGTTCTAAAAAAAAGATCCATTGGCTTTTTTGGTGGCTCTTTTAATCCTATTCATATGGGTCACCTGATTGCTGCTGAGTATGCCAGAGAATTCTTTTCTTTAGACTCCATATACTTCATTCCTACTTGGATTTCTCCCCACAAACATGAGGTTTCTCTAGCTCCTCCCTCCCATAGAGTAGAAATGATCAAATTGGCTATTCAAGATAATACTTCCTTTTCAATTCTACAATGTGACATACAAAGACAGTGTCCTACATATACAATGGATACATTAAGAGATATTTCCGGGTTGTTTCCTCAAAGTCACTTTGCATATCATTTTATTGTAGGGAGTGATGCCATCCAGAAACTTCCAACATGGAAATCACCCGATCAAATTCTAACCTACACCGATTTCTTAGTAGCTCAAAGAGAACGAAGTTCTACCGAAGAGGATTGGCTTCCCACTTTGATTGAAAAAATGCCGGAAGTAACCCATAAGATTCACTTTTTCCCTATGCCCACCATTGGTATTTCATCGTCTTTGATCCGAGACAGGATTTTTCAAAAAAAAACAATTCAATATCTTGTACCCGCGACCGTTGCATCGTATATTGGTATCAACAACCTTTACAAGGAGGACTGCTATAGAAAGAATTGATTTTTCAACCGACAACAAGAAAGAGTTCATTGTTGAGTTATTGAAAGAAATGAAGGCGGAGAAAATTGTCCTTTTAAAAGTAGAAAAACTGACTACCATTGCTGACTACTTTATTATCTGCTCTGTCGACAATTCAACCCAGTTACAAATGACAGTGAGCCGATTAGAAAAGGATTTACGAGACCACGGGATAAAACCTCTGTATCCTATCAAGGAAAAATCTCCTTCCTGGACAATTGCAGACTTTGGAGATATCATTGTTCACATTTTCATGCCCGAAGAACGCAAATTGTATGCCTTAGAAGAGTTTTGGGAAAAAGCACCCATTACACACATTAACTATTGATTGAGTATTGACTTCATAAAATAATATTTTACCCTTGTAGTAGTTTGGAGAGGTGACCGAGTGGCTGAAGGTGCTCGCCTGCTAAGCGAGTGAGTGGTTTATCCCGCTCCGGGAGTTCGAATCTCCCCCTCTCCGCCAAACAAAAAAGGCAGCG
>JAQVSG010000009.1:0-38231 GCA_028700655.1 Caldisericia bacterium | reverse complement strand
TTCCCAAAACAAGTAGAAAATTGTATACTATTTTTATGCATAAAAAAAATATTGTACTCTTCTTTCTATTTTTTCTACTGGCCGGTGTTGTATCCTGCAAAAAGGAGACTTCAACCCCAATTTTAACGCAGGAAAACCTTACTATTGAAAACGATAGCATTGTATGGAGTGCTCCTCAGTTAATGCCCTATCCAATGTACAAAGAATGGAACGAGATACAGGATGAGAACAAACACCTATACATACGGGGAGCCAAGCCTGTTCTAGACACTCCAAATGCAGACAGTTTTAACCAAACTGCATCTCAGATACCTCAATATGAAATCGACTTGCTCACGCAATTTGCGACGGAGTATCACAATTCCTTTCTTCAAAACCAATACGCCAGCACCAATTACGGGTATAACATTTCGTATTTCGATTCTTCCTTTGTGTCCATACCCTACACCTTTCTATCGAATTTTGGAGGATCTTCTCCTGAAGATATTATCGCCATACTAAACTATGATTTTAACCACCAAAAAGCCTTGAAAAATGAAGAACTATTTAGCCCGTATCCAAAATTCCTACAAACCCTATCCCAGTTTTGTTTTGACGATCTGAAAAAACAATTTACTGAGTTCTCACCCTCTACTCCCAAAGAATACATGGAGTTCGTTTCTTCCAAATACGATGTGCGATTGCTAAAACAAGGAACAAGTCCTGACAATCCTACCAATTTTCAACATATTTGTCTTGT
This sequence comes from Caldisericia bacterium, assembly GCA_028700655.1. Classification (GTDB taxonomy): domain Bacteria; phylum Caldisericota; class Caldisericia; order UBA6126; family UBA6126; genus JAGLCW01. The sequence goes on along the minus strand of JAQVSG010000009.1, from coordinate 37,492 downwards.
TCCAAAGGGCATCATTGTTTTTTTCCTATCAGGAAATATTTGTAAATCCGGAGCGGGTATTTGGGAAGTGTTTGTTCCCTACGAGTCCATTGCGTCTTATAGCCAAATCCCTATTCAAAACAATGCATACTCTGACTTGATCTTCCCACCACATTGGGATATGTACTCTGGAGAAGGAAGTTTTATTGTCCATTACCCTACAATTCCTCAGGTAAATCCAGAACAGTATCCTACCAATATGTTTTCTTCTATTTCTGACGATCATAACCATGGAGCTGTTCAGATTTTTATCCCCGTTACCTTTGCGTCTACCAATGCGAACAATTTTAGAGAAGCCACTATGAAAATTGAGTGGGATACTACCAAACCATTTACCATCCCTGATGAATTCGCAGTTTCTTCCCAAAAAGAAGAACGGATTGATGGGATTTCATTTACAAGCTATGAAACCTCCGATGCTGCTGCAGGGAATATCTATGACATGAAAGTATACATTGGAAAATGTGTGAAAATGAATTACCAAATCACTTTTACAATACACTCCACACGAGTTGAGAATTATGATCCTGGAACGGTTATATCTTTTGACCCCAAGGACGTTTATAAAGCAATAAACGAAGTATTTCGCTCGTTTAGTTTTCGGTAACTACCTTTACTCGTATTCTTGAATTTCATCGTATTTATATACAATCTCTAATCCCGCTTCCTTCATCATCATTTCCGGCTCTTTATAGCCATGATATCGTCGTTCACAATATACTCTTTTAATCCCACAATTGATAAGAAGCATTGTACAGGTTCTGCAGGGTGTCATGGTGCAATAAATAGTAGCTCCGTCGATAGATATCCCTCTTTTGGCAGCCTGACAAATTGCATTCTGTTCTGCATGGACAGTTCTTTCACAGTGTTCAGAAATCTCTCCATCCTCATTCACATGTTTGCGCATCAAATGCCCCACATCATCACAATGAGGCAAGCCCTTTGGAGAACCAACATAGCCAGTCACTAAAATTTGGTTGTCTTTGGCAATTACACAGCCACTTCTACCTCTTCCACAAGTCGCTCTTTTCGATATTGCATGTACCACTTCCATAAAATATTCATCCCAGGAGGGTCGTTCATATTTTATATCTGCCATAGAAACTCCTTTATTTCGTTCTCAAGATCTACTCGCGTTTTTGTGTTCACAATCGTCCAATCGGCCATTGCAATAGGGCCTCCTTTATCAGCATTTTCAATTTCATCGTAATCACGATTCATTGCCTCTTTTGGTGTTAAGGGTCGGAAAAGAATTTTATCATCATCTGGGGAGGCATGTCTTTGGGACAGTCTTTTGTATCGTAGTTCTGGGGGTGCATAAATAGCAAGTGTGATAAAGGTATCTGCAAACTGCTCTTTCAACACTTTGTATTCTGCAAAACTATACAGCCCATCAATAACAATATTTCCTTTTTGATGCCATATAGAAATCTTGGGTGCATTGGCCAATGCAAAAGCTTCCATTCCGTGAGTCTGTCGTAAAGCATTGCGAATGCGTTTTTCATTCTCTGGAGTTACCGGTTGGTTTTGTTCCTTTAAAACATCGATTACAATCTGGCCAAAGCGTAGATATTGATATCCCTTTTCTTTCATATGTAGAGCAGCGGTGGTCTTGCCAGCACCACATAAGCCAGTTATGGCAATTACTTTATGCACCAACGCACCTATTCTCAATTCTCTATCTCTTCGAACAGAAAATACTTCATTCTTTAAAACTCTTCTTATGCAAATCAATGCCGTGTTCTTGGAATATAGAAACAATATCCTCTGCTGGTATATAGCCGGTATGCCGTGAAAATTCATTGCCTTTTTCATCAAAAAAAATCTGTGTTGGGATTGCATGAACATCAAGCTTTTTCACTTCTTCTGTGTTTTTTGCATGCAAAAACTCAACAGCCAGTACTCCCTCATAATCGTTACGTAATGTGTCCAAAACTTCTTCCATGGCCACGCAAGGGACGCAAGTATCAGATCCCACCTCAAGAAAAAGAGGCAATCCATTGGTTTCTATATCGAGAATAGACGTTTTGGAACTCACCTGTTGATTCTTCAATACAGCAACTGTGCCGATAAATATCAATACGAAAAAAACAATCATGATATTTTTCCACATTTGTGTCATGTTTCATTCTCCTTGTTATTCGGTTCTAAAGAATCGGTAACATCCTGCAATTGGGTTCCAATTCGAGGCCATACTTCCGGGATTTCATATCCCTTTCGCCAAAAAGCCACTCCCGCAAGACCATGGGTGTGCACAAGTTGTACTTTGTGTTCTATGGACCGTGGGTCTTCAACCCATAACGTATAGATGTGCGATCGATCCCTCCATTGGGCAACGTATTGCCGAATCGTTTCGTCCCATTGTGCTGCATGTATTTCTGCCAATTCCATAGCATAATCCATGAAGTAAGACTCCGAAGAGACGCTTTTGGGTTGCATACTTTCGTCTTCAATCCAAAGCCTAGAATAAAAAGGAATGCCTAGAATCACTTTTTGAGAAGGGACCAGTTCCACAAGCTCTTCTACGCCTTGCTTCACCCATTCATACTCAGCCACAGAACCACTTTCATCCCCACCAGCCCAATATTGATCGTATGCCATTAAGACCACAAAATCAGTGGTTTTTCCAATCGCTGGACGATCGTAACATAGAGACCAGTTTTCGCTTTCTGAGATGGTTGTAATATCTACAGACACAACCAATCCTTTTTGTTTGAAAATAGGGTATAATTCTCGCATAAACTGGGTAAAAAAATCTTTGTCTTTGACGTATATATTTTCCCAATCAATATTGACCCCTTCTGCTCCATAATCAACGATGATTTGGCAAAGACGATCAATCACTTTTTTTCTTTTCCTGGTACTTTGCAACACTTCCTGTGTCATTGAAGGATCAAAACTATTTGTACAAGCAATCCATACTTGATATTGATGAGAATGTGCCCAATCAACATAATCAATGCGTCCTTTGTCGGCCAAATCTCCTTCAGAATTCTTCAAATATAACCATGTGGGAGCAATCACATTCAGCTCTTCTACGACATACAATTCGTTTGGATCGGGTGTTGTTCTATATACATACTGCCAGGTCATACAGATTTTTTCTGCCGGGTTTTTCTCGGGTTCTTCAACAAAAGGCGGAGGATAAAACTCGTGATGTACAAAATCTTTGGTATCCAAAGTATTCACTTCAACCCATCCTACATTCCCTTGATTGGTTCTAACATTAAACCAAGATCCAAGAATTCGTAGTATGAATACGTGTTGATCTTTTTGTATTTTCTTTCGGACCGTGGCTTTTTTATCCGGATAACATCGTAAGCTGTTATTTTGAGGAAGAGTCCAGGGTTTTGAACGGAAAAGGGGTCTCTCCATGTGTAGTATTCTTGATTCGGAATGCCACATCACCCTACCCTTGTAAAGAAGTTCTAGTGTGTGGAGGGGTATATAGGCTACTGCGTCCTTCCAAATGAGATCTTGGGGTAGTGCATCCTCGAGCCCAATATAAACAACTCGTTCCAACGAAGTAAAGACAACAATGCCTTCTTGTTCATCACAAAACAATTCCATATACGCAATATCGCGGAGAAAGGTTGACGAAACATAAACTCCGTCTGATGTTACCTTTACAAAATCATGAGAATACTCATGCCCGTCTATATAAATCCGAGGTTTTTCAACAACTGCATCGGGAGGTGTGGAAGGATATGCACAACCAATGGTTTGTGACAGCCATACAAAAACAATTGCGAAAACAATCCATTTATGTTTCTGCAAATTTATCAACCTGGTATATAAATATTTTCATATCGGAATTGTTTTTCCAACTATTGGGTTCCAACCCGGCTTTGAATGACAAATGACGAAAGAATTCTTCATGAGTAGGCAATTCTTCCCAAACTTGGGGTAAAAACGTCGCAGTATGGGATCCTAATTGTAGTATTACACCATCCTGATAAGGGTTTACTTTTTCCACGATCTCATGGGGGTTCGCATACATTAATTCTCTGGGAATGGTAAGTACGGATATTTCAATACGAATCGTTTGGATCTCTTTGTGTGTCACGGGATGAAATCTTGGATCATAAAATGCAGCACTCATGGAGTTTCTCTGGACAGCATCCAACAATGGGAATATGGGTTCAATAGTACCAATACAACCTCGAAGCCGTTGATTTTGCGTGAGTGTTACAAAACATCCTTTTTTAACCCATAGAGAAGGGAATTGTTTCCGCTCTAAAAGAATATTGAACTGTCTATTATCAAGGTGATTCTCTATTGTAGTTCTTGCAACACGAAGAAGAGTTTTTTGTTCATATTCATTCATTTTTCTTATCCTACAAAAAAAGCCCGAAAGCAATTCTTTGCTTTCGGGCTTTTAAAAAGTGGAAGAGTTCTATTCTTCTACAATCACTTCAACGTTCATTGTATGTACATTGCCTGCTACATCAGTAGCAGTAATTACAAAGACATTTTTGCCTGGTTTGACGGTTACATCGATAGACCATATGTCATGGGTTACGGTTGCTTCTTGGTTGTTCACAGTCACTTTGCAATCGGGTTCTACCCGTCCGGTTAATGTGTACACAAAGGGTTCGGATCCTTGCAATGTGCCAGGGTCGTCTACAAAGATCATGGGAGCAGTCGTATCAAGAGTAATCGTAAGCATGCGTCGAATCGTTTTCCCATTGGGAGAGGTGGCGGTGGCAATAATGGTGTTTAGTCCTTCTTCCAGTGTAACACGGGCAGAGAACGTACCATTGTTGTTCACAGTAGCGGTTTCATTGTTAATTTTCACTTCGTTGCCAGGATTGGTAATACCAGACACTTGTAGAGTAGTTTGGTTGGTTATGGATTCCACAGGGTCGAGTTCAAGCATAGGTTCGGTTGTATCGGGTTGAACCCATAGTTCTGTAGAGCTTTCCATCATGTCGGCATTGGCGACGTGCACAGTAACAATTCCTTTTTGGGAGGGAGTTACGGTGGTTTCGTACAATCCTTTTTCGTTGGTGGTACCCGAAGTATTGATGCCGGGTCCTTCAATGGTTACTTTGGCGCCTTGTACAGGAGCGTTGGTTCCAATTTCGGATACGGAAATGGTGAGTTGCGAGGACACATGTGGATTGAGAGTGGGTACAGCCTGCGCTTCTGCTTGAAGGCCCACAATAGAATCAAAGTGGAGGAGGTCGCGGAGAGTGTAGGTGGAAGTGTTATCAAATTGATAGGGTTCTACATGGTAATTCCAGTTTTTATTAAAGTAGCCAAGGGAAGCAATTTGTTCTCCAATCCCTGTCGGGGTAAAGAAGATCGTTGTTTCCATAACAGCAGGATCCGTAGCAGAGGGAGCTGTGTTTCCATATATGGCGGTTTGATGTTGGTTGCCAAAGAGGAAAACGCGACCACCTTCGTGCATAGGAAGATCTCGTGGATCGGCAGGACGTACTTGAACAATCATGTTGTTTTCAATGGCATAGGTCAAATCGTAGTTGACAGCATTCAAAAGATCTTGTCCCAGTTCAATGCGTGTTTCTGCAGAAAGAACGGTCAATCGTGGAGGAGCAATGTGTACTTCATGGCTTGGGAAAGCTTCCCAGTCAAGATAAAACACACCATCGGGAGTTTGGTCTGGCACAAAACGCGATTCTACATGAGCTGGATCGGTCTTGTATACAGGAGGATATCCACAAAGATCAGCTTGTGCTGGATTGTTAGAGTATATGTTATCGCCCACCAGGCCACCTACATAACAAATATCTTCTGCAAAAATATAGAACGTGGTCTGCGCATTTACGTCGAGTCCGAGAGAATCATGGTAGTCCAATTTTTGATTCGGGTCAATATCAGAGAACAGATAGCCGCCTCTATGTGCGCTGTTGTAAATGGCACCAAGTCCCCACCCCTTAACAGGAGGAACCAATCCACGGTTGGGCTCAATGTCCCATCCGCCATAAATGCTTTCTTCATCGAATCGGACTAAGGTTGTATTGTAGTAAACATGTCCAAGAGTGACTTGGTCGTTTCGGTTTTTGGTATGGATAAAGCCACCAGCTTGACATAGCTCAGATCCAACTCGATCAATTTTACTGTTGTCATTAAAATCAAATCCAAAATGAGGAATATAGGGATATAGATCTTGCATAAAATGGTCTGCAAACAATTTTCTATCTTTCTCATCAAAATCGAAGGATTCGGGTCTTGTCAAATAGGGAGTAAACCGAGCGGTATTTTTAATTCCTCCGCCACATGTACTGACGCCTTTGCTGACGCCTTTTAGTAAAAGTCCCTGTGCGTTTTTAGCTGTGATTGTAACCCTATAAATTCGGTTGTCTGCTGCCGTTAATACAAAGTCAGGCTCTCCAGGAACCATATACGATGTAAGTCCAGGATCTTCTGCGTTCGCAATTGCATATTCTACGGTTGGAAGTACAACATTGACTTTTGCTTTCGCAGCGTGTTTTCGATCGGGTGTATAGATGATTACGTCAAATTCACCTTCATCGTTCGCACAGAAACCTCGAAAAGCATATTTACCATCTTTTGCAAGACTAAAGTCAATCTTGATAGGTTGGAAAGCTGCTGACGAAGTAGAATACAGATATCGATTTGAAATTCTTGTCTCGTCATCGTTGTGAAGGTCAGTTCTCAGCCAGTAATATTCTGGCAATGGATCGGGGTGGATATCTTTAAACAAGAAATTCCAAATATTATCATCGACAACATCTCTATTTCCTTTGTCATCTAAAACACCCACAGAGAGATCTACTGGATTACCTTCTTCGTCAGTCAAAACGAAGGATAGAGGCGATACAGGATCCACAAGTTCGGGTGTCACACCGGCAGTCAAAGGATTGGGTTGAACAGAAACAGACAAATCAAAGACTGGTTCAATTGTCAAAAATTTCTGACCAGAGAGATATACTTCGTGAGAATATTGTGGAGGAGTTCCTGGCAAACCATACAACGGCGTAAAGGCTCTGTCATTGTCGTCGTCTCCGTACTTATAAGCCGTTATCATAATAGGAAGTGTTTCATTTTCGCTGATAACATGATCTGGCTCATCATCGGGTCCGCCAAAATCGATACCGATAGTATTAATTAATGCACCATTGGATGCAGACAAATCAAAAACGTACTCTCCGTCGTTTCGTTGGAATGAACGAGCATCAATCAATCCGCCTGCCCAAGTATTGGTAGCCATATCATAGGTACCAATAATTTCAGTTTCATAGTCCCGGAAAGATATTTTCCCATCGTTGTTCAAATCTTCTTCCCAGTCATATTGTTCTTTCAATTCAGTAGTGACAGTATTTCTAGGAGGATTTGTAACCCATCCATCACCAGCTCCATTAAAGAGCTTGCTGTTCTTGGTTGCAATTCCTCGATCTTGCCATACAAATACAAATGCATCATTGCACATTTCCGTACTTTGCATGATTTCGTATTCTTTGATAGTGGCCACAATTTTGTTGTCAATATCAGCTACCACATGGTCGGATTCGGTAGAAATTTCAAGGGCATGCACGTCAACTCCATCTGTTGGAGGTTCTGCACAGCAATCTTGATAAATCTTAACGGTTCCATCCCAAAGAATAACTTTTACATTAATGATACCATGAGAAATAGGAATGATTTCTTCGAAGCGGAAAACATTCTTTAAACCACGGAAATCCAGTTGACTGCCATCACGTAGTTGTGCGTTTTCCACAGGATATTTTGTCAATTCGTTGTTGGGTTGAGTGATATCCCAGTCGCCGTTTTTGTCGGTCCAATCATACCCATAAGAATACTCGTAATCATCCATATTGGTATGCTCAACTACAATCTTCCCGGTCCAATCGTAGTTGATAGGTACATTGCGTACATTGTTGTATTCGTATTCAGGTGTTACGGTATGTTTAACTTTGTTAAATATCTTTGGTTGCGCAAAAGGACCCGTAATTTCCATGCGTCGAATTCGGAAATCTTGATCGGTTGTCTCATCAAAGCTAAGGTGATTGCCGTTTATGTCTTTAATAATGAAATATAGACCATAATCGGTAAGAGGGAAAAATTCCGTTCCTAATTTGTTGAAATCGGTGAAATTGTTAATATCAACATTTTCATACCAATTCCACCACCAAATAGCAGGATACGCATTCCAACCAGAGTGATCCTCTGTAGTTCGAGTGTATCCGCTAGAGATAACTCCGCCTCGGAGTCTACCCGTATGTGTTTGACCACCAGGATATCCTCTAAAGTCTCTACCAACATCTTGAACTACAGGATTATAGGGAGATTGTATTTGGGGGGTTGGCAATGGCAGATTTGAAATAGGAGGGTTTGTTTGTGTGCCAGAGGTATAATTTACTTGAGAATTTTGCAAAGCATGATCCACAATAGCCATTTCTGCGAAATTTACATAGGGATCAGGAGCTAAGACTTTAAACATCTTAACGCCGCAATAATCAACTCCCAACGTTTCAAAACGACGCAAACCGCTACCTGGGTTGCCAATAATATCAAAGAAAACTTCATCGTCAAACATTCCAGGAGGGCACACAATACCATCTTCAATAAAATAGGGTGGATGTTGAATTTCAGAGTTGTAATCATAAATAAGGTTGAAAGTCTTTATCTGTACTTGCAATTTGGTAGCTGCACTGCGGGGAATAACAGTAACAGGAACAACTCCGCCACTATCAGAAGAAGAGTAATTCGTATCACCGTGGTTTCTCAGATAAACAGGTACACCAAATGTTGCCACTTTAAAAGGTCCATATTTGTCATCGTAGGTTACTAAACCGTCGTTGCGAAAATCGCTTCCGCCACAGTTATGACATTGCCATTCTCCTTCGGAGCAGTCACTGTCAAATACTTGTGGGCTTGATACAGTTTGAATGTATCCAGGAATTCTTTCCATGTAATCTGTATCGTTTTCGTCTCCGCCGGGAGGTAATGTGCCTTTGTAGTTTGGATTGGGAACCCATAGGTGATCGCCAGGATCAAGCATACCACGATGATCTCCTATATCATCCCAATGCCAATAACAGAAGGTACCATCTTCGTTAACTTGTACAATCACTTTTTCTGAGTAGGACAAGTCGTCGTAATGGGTATCATTTACACCCATATCTTTGTTGTTGTAGACACGAGCGATGGTAGAGTCTAATGGTTCTACCATATATCCAGTGAACATATAGTCAATGCCAGCACCGGTAGCATTGTATATTGCTACAACTTCTTTGCCCTCCACTGTAGAGATCGGTAAATCAGACGGGTCATTGACGTCTTTTTTGTTGTCTACATCGATCAAGTTCATAAATAAATTGGGGAATTTTTGATCCAAAACACCCACACATTTTTTGTTGGCTGTAAATCGAATATCCTCAGATTCTACGACATAGGCTAAATCAGTATAGCAGTCATAACTAGTGTGAAGTTTGAGAGGAATATTGTCGTTCCATAGTGGGGTTGACTGGGGCTTGGAACCAAAGGCATGACCAATAAGTCTTCCCAATTCATTTTGACCATTAAAATAGGGTTTATTGTCATGTTGTTTCCAGAAAGGATCATACAAAGATACTTCTGGAGGAACACTGTCATCAATACCGCCGGTATTTCGAATTGCAACAATTCGCAATCGATTGTCAAATGATTCCAAAACATATCGATCGTTATCATATGCTTTTTTGAATCCTTTATAGCTACCATCTACTGAGCATGAACCTCTATACGGAGTAATCTCAAAGGAGGTCATTTGGTGATCGCCATCAAGAACTCTAAAATCTTCATCAATAAGGACATTTTCTCCAGTAATTACATCTTTAACAAAGACATATACTTCTTCTTGGGGAATGTATACATTGCCTTCCCATCGTCCTGGTCTTGGTGGAGGTTCAACGGTAATTTTTAAACTCGACGTTTGTTCCACTTTTAGATTTTCGGACACATGGACTTCCATTCCAAGTTTATCAGATGGAAATACTTCCCAATCAATAAATCTAGAATCACCATTTTTACCCATTGTAAAACCATGGACGATATTTTCATTCCACCAATAGTGAATTTTATCGCCAATCTTGGATCCGCATAAATAAGTATTGTCTTCAACTTGGACATCGGTTAGTCGTGTGTTGTCTTGTTTTGTTTTAATCAAAATAATGATGTCGTCTAGATAAAGCGAGGGATCAGGGGAAGTAGGTTCTCCCTTGCCCCATATGGCATTGTTAAGGTATGCATCATTATCGTCGGGGTCAGCAATGAGTACATTGTGTTCGTTGCGATCCCATAAATGAACATTGGCATCAATGGCGCCTAGTCCGAGAGGGCTTTCTGGAATAATGTAATGTTCATAATCAAAATCTTCAGGTTGAACAACGGTATAAGGAGAATAGGTATAGCTCCAAGTTAACCGAACATCGCCAGGGGTTAACCATGTTTTTTCAGGAACAGGAGCTGAAGCATTATAACTTTGATCTATGTCAACATATAAAGATTTGTAATCTCTTCGCACTGCGCCAGGTCTATTCATATCATAATCTTCGGCCAATGCGAAAATATGTAATTGATTCGTAAACGAATAATAAAGCAGCGTTTCATAATTGTCAAGGCTACTAAGAGTGGTGGGACAATCTGCATCATGCACAGTTAAAATAGAACCATTGGGGAAACGTCCAGAGAGGTCGTATACGCGAATATCTCCAGGACTTGCTTTACCGTCTCCGTCGGTATCATAGTAAAGTACGGTTTCAAAATAGGTTTCCGTGCCTGAACCGGTAGTAAGACCCATATAAAAAGCTTGGTTAAACGGTAAAAATCCTTGGTGATCAGCTTCCATATCACCAATCCGATAAAGAGTTTCTCCGATGTCGTATGTACCGTTTTTATAAATCTTCTCGTTAGGCCAATCTTGATCGTAAAACATATCAAGTTTGTGGAAATTGTATAACATATCGCCTACATCGAGATCGCCTTCGGATACTTCAGATCCAGCCTTGTATTCGGTTACGATATTACTTCTAGTAATCATACGATCAGTAAGTCGGATATCACCTTCATTAACGATTTGATTACCAAGACCATCGTCAGTTTTATTCTCGTTCTTATAAATAGGTTCTTGACAACCATACATGACAGTTTGAGAACCTTCATAGAACATAATGTCATTGGGAAATGCTGTTAATACTCTGTCAACATCTCTTGAAGTAATGATGGAGTTTACGGCTCCAAGATACTCTTCACAGGCAATTCCTTCTTCTTGATCATCAGATAGGTTATAGGGGAAAAGGTTGTATCTTTCCTCTCTAGTAAGCGTTTCATCCAAATCACAAATATCGTTTGATACAGCATCGTCCTTGAAGATTTCGACACCTATATATTCTCTATATTTCAAATTGATGTTTTGGAACGTGGTGGCAGGAACAAAAAACTCTTCTCCTGTAGGATCCAGAACAGTATTTTTCTGCACAGATTGTACAGCACCGTGGAAATCTTTATTGGGAGAACGAAGAGCTGCAGAAGTTACACTGGGCATAATACCAGACCAAACATCGGTTTGTACAGACAAGTTGTATGTGGGCTCATTACAACCGCCATGCAATACTTCTCCAAGCAATAGTACATCGCCATATATTCTTGGCACGCTTGTGAGACTTCCAGGGTAAGCTTCAACAGGAATCATGGTAGCGTTCACATATCCGCGTTTCCGATATTTAGCATTCGTAGTTGGATTGATGAGGTTGTTTACATTGGACAATCTAAAGTCTCCATATGAAACAACGCCAAGTCCAGAGGTACCGGCTTCTTTGTACATCCATTCACCGAATTGATATAAAGGCCAATTCAGTTCCATACCCCAAGTGGTAGAACGGGCAGAATTGATATTTTCGGTATGCATTTCGTCATTGGCTTTGCCGGTTCTTTCGCCAGCAAATAAACCGGATTCCTGAAAATTAGCAATAAAGCGCCACAATTCCATATCAACGTCTTTATCGCCTGCCATAACAGTTGTATTGGCAGCATATTTATAATATGTTTTTCCGTCATCCATACGTACTGCAACAGGGGTTAATCGGAAATCCCCAATTTGAACAGTATAATCGTTATTGGGAGTGGGAGGAGTAACTGTAGTGTTAACGCCTTTCCGATAAATCCATTCCCCAGGATGGTACGCTGAAACATAGGCATAGTAATCAACACCATCATCGATGGGGTCAGGCATAATTCTACTTCCTGAAGCATTGATGTTATCGGCGTGGAGCTCATCAAACACATTTACATAAGCACTGCTATCGTCATTAACATTGGACGTAAAGTACCATGTATAATCATTGTAAGGCTGAGAGTAAGATTCGCTCTGATCCATCCCTAGACAATTACGAGACCTAGGTATCATAATGGTATCGGCAAAGTCGGAGGGTAATCCCCAATACGAAAAATCATACAAGGGATAACCAGCAGCTCCATCCCAATCGGCTTTTTTAGTTTCTCCATGGGTGGATTGATCGCCAATAACTGGTAGAGGATAACGTACTTTGTTTTCATCCAAGAGAATTGGAAAATCGGGCATATCTACCCATCCAATTCGAAAATATTTCCCGGTTCCTTCTCGATCCCAAAAATAATTTCTTGGGACACCATTTGCATCCATTTCTCCGCGATACATAGGGTGATCAGGATCTAGAAAATAAGGACCTTGGGTATTGTTGCTTCCAATGGGATCAACATAAGCATTGGGATTATTTCTGCAGGTATTATTCTGATGAAAAGTTGCAAGAAATTTTTCCAAGTCATTTTTTTCTTGATCGAATTGGACTTCATACGTGTCATATAAGTTGTTTGGATCTGCAAATTCATAGAATCTACAGTCATTAAAATAACCATCTTTGTCAAACCACAATTGACCCGCTGAATCATAAACGGCATACCAGTGATTGTATTCTTGCGATTTACCACTGGCGGGATCAACCATTAAATAGAATTCAGCCCAAAGAATTGGACGAACGGTAGTGTTTGTGGTAATAGGAAATCCTTCTTGGTCGAACATCGGATCTCCTAGTGCATCAAAATGAGGTTGATCGACTCTTGCAGGTATGTTAACTTCTCCGAAAGCATATTGGTTTGGCCTCTTTGCGTAGCCAGTTATCCCGGGGTCAGAAAGAGGATGGGTTCCGGAGTCAATAAAATTCGATAAAACTGCAAGTTCCGTGTCTGGCATACCGTATTCATCTTGGCCCCAGCATTGTTCACCAGATTTCTGCCACGGGAAGTCAATGCCTGGATCCAAAGCCGTTCCATCCCTTTCGAAGCCAACGGGAATAAACCTTGAGGCTATAAAAACTGCATTCTGTGAATCAGCAGCTTTCACGGGAACAGAATTAAAACCGACTTGAAGAATACTGGCAAACATAAGAAGTGCTATCAGCCCACTTGTTAACTTCTTCATACCAATTCTCCTTTCAAAAACGATAGTTTGTTTATTTGCATTTGGCATAACAAACTATTACAAGACTTCCAAATACCACATATGAGAGGAATAATGGTATTTGCTAGAAGTCTGTTCTTTATTTTCTTCTACAATCACTTCAACGTTCATTGTATGTACATTGCCTGCTACATCAGTAGCAGTAATTACAAAGACATTTTTGCCTGGTTTGACGGTTACATCGATAGACCATATGTCATGGGTTACGGTTGCTTCTTGGTTGTTCACAGTCACTTTGCAATCGGGTTCTACCCGTCCGGTTAATGTGTACACAAAGGGTTCGGATCCTTGCAATGTGCCAGGGTCGTCTACAAAGATCATGGGAGCAGTCGTATCAAGAGTAATCGTAAGCATGCGTCGAATCGTTTTCCCATTGGGAGAGGTGGCGGTGGCAATAATGGTGTTTAGTCCTTCTTCCAGTGTAACACGGGCAGAGAACGTACCATTGTTGTTCACAGTAGCGGTTTCATTGTTAATTTTCACTTCGTTGCCAGGATTGGTAATACCAGACACTTGTAGAGTAGTTTGGTTGGTTATGGATTCCACAGGGTCGAGTTCAAGCATAGGTTCGGTTGTATCGGGTTGAACCCATAGTTCTGTAGAGCTTTCCATCATGTCGGCATTGGCGACGTGCACAGTAACAATTCCTTTTTGGGAGGGAGTTACGGTGGTTTCGTACAATCCTTTTTCGTTGGTGGTACCCGAAGTATTGATGCCGGGTCCTTCAATGGTTACTTTGGCGCCTTGTACAGGAGCGTTGGTTCCAATTTCGGATACGGAAATGGTGAGTTGCGAGGACACATGTGGATTGAGAGTGGGTACAGCCTGCGCTTCTGCTTGAAGGCCCACAATAGAATCAAAGTGGAGGAGGTCGCGGAGAGTGTAGGTGGAAGTGTTATCAAATTGATAGGGTTCTACATGGTAATTCCAGTTTTTATTAAAGTAGCCAAGGGAAGCAATTTGTTCTCCAATCCCTGTCGGGGTAAAGAAGATCGTTGTTTCCATAACAGCAGGATCCGTAGCAGAGGGAGCTGTGTTTCCATATATGGCGGTTTGATGTTGGTTGCCAAAGAGGAAAACGCGACCACCTTCGTGCATAGGAAGATCTCGTGGATCGGCAGGACGTACTTGAACAATCATGTTGTTTTCAATGGCATAGGTCAAATCGTAGTTGACAGCATTCAAAAGATCTTGTCCCAGTTCAATGCGTGTTTCTGCAGAAAGAACGGTCAATCGTGGAGGAGCAATGTGTACTTCATGGCTTGGGAAAGCTTCCCAGTCAAGGAAGAACGTATTGTCATTGGTTCTTCCCGGATCGAATCTAGAAATCACATGTGCTGGATCTGTTTTGTATTTCGGAGGATATCCACAAAGGTCGGCTTGGGAAGGATTGTTACAATAAATATTATCACCCACCAGTCCACCGATGTAACAGACGTCTTCTGCAAAAACATAGAACGTGGTCTGCGCATTTACGTCGAGTCCAAGGGAGTCATGGTAGTCTAATATCTGATTCGGGTCAATGTCGGCGAAAAGGTATCCACCTTTATGAGGACTGTTATAAATAGCACCAAGGCCCCAACCTACCGTAGGTGGTGTTAGGTTAGGATTTGGCGTAACATCCCATCCTCCATGAATACTTTCTTCATCGAATCGGACTAAAGTTGTATTGTAGTACACTTTACCAATTTCTTGTTGGTCTGCTCCAGGTTTTGGAGATTGATAGAAAGTTCCAGGTAAGCAAAGCTCAGCATTTCTCTCATCAATTTTACTGTTGTCGTTAAAATCAAAACCTAAGTGAAGAGTGTAGGAATACAAATCTTGCATAAAGTGTTCGGCAAAAAGATTTCGATCACGTTCATTGAAATCAAAGGATTCAGGTCTTGTTGAATACGGAGTAAACCGAGCGGTATTCTTGATTCCTCCGCCACATGTGCTGACTCCCTTGCTAACGCCTTTTAGTAAAAGTCCCTGTGCGTTTTTAGCCGTAATTGTAATCTTATAAATTCGGTTGTCTGCAGCTGTTAATACGAAATCGGGGTTGCCGGGAACTGAATATGACGTTCCGGCTGGATCTTCAATATTGGCAATTTCGTATTCAACCGTTGGTAAAACAACCTTTACGTTTACTTTCGCAGCGTGTTTACGGTTGGGTGTATAGATGATTACATCAAATTCACCTTCATCGTTCGCACAGAAGCCGCGGAAGGAATATTTGCCATCAGTTTTCAGGTTGAAATCAATATCAATCGGACTAAATGGTGCAGAAGCAGATACAGAATAGAGTTGATGGTTGTTTACTCGAGTTCCATCGTTGTTATGTAAATCGGTTCTTAACCAATAATAATCTGGCAAAGGATCTGGGTGAACATCACGGAACAAGAAATTCCATACATCTTCATCATCAATCACATACTTGCCTTCTCTGTCAGGGATACCCAAGGATAAATCTACGGGGGTTCCTTCTTCGTCTGTTAAAACAAAAGACAAAGGAGATACAGGATCCACTAACTCAGGGGTTACACCTGCTGTTAAGGGACTTGGTTGTACGGAAGCTGTCAAGTCCATAATGGGTTCTACTGGTAAAAATTTCTGACCAGAGAGATACACTTCGTGTGAAAACTGAGGAGTAGTTCCGCCATAGTTATACAGTGGTTCAAAAGAACGATCCGTATTGTCGTCGCCATATTTATAGGCAGTCACCATAACGGGTAATTTTTCATAATCAGAGATGAGATGGTCAGGTTCATTGTTCAATCCACCAAAATCAATACCAACGGTATCAATTTGACATCCATTTTCTTGGGACATGATAAATGTATAGATGCCGTCTCCTCGTTGGAATGTTCGACCATCAATTAATCCACCATTCCATGTGTTGGTTGCTAAATCATAAGATCCAATAATTTCGGTTTCATATTCTGAAAAGGATATTTTACCATCTTTGTTGTAATCTTCGTCTTCAAGGTATTGTGGTGCTAACTCGGTGTACTTACTTGAATGAGGCGGATTGCCAACCCAGCCATCACCAGCACCCTCGTAGATACCAGCAACATCGCCATTGACGCCACGATCTTGCCATATATAAACCAATGCATCATTCACGAACATTTCTTCTTGGAATACAGAGTGTTCGGTTACGGTAACTTGAATTTTGTTATCTTGGTCGGCGTATAATTCTTCAACATTGGATTCTACTGTTAAAGCATGGACTTCGATACCATCTGTTGGAGGTTCTGCGCAACAATCTTGATAAACCTTAACAGTACCGTCGTATAGGGTCACTTTGATTTGAATTAAGCCGTTGGAAATAGGAATGAACTCATCCATTCTAAAAACATTGTTGAGGCCTCTAAAATCAAGCTGTCCTCCTCCCAAAAGGAGGGGGTTTTCATATTGATATAGGGTTCCATCGGATTTTGTTCTTGTCCAATCAAACACTTCTCGGGCAGAGAAGGTACCGTTGGCATTTAGGGGATAATCTTCTTTTCTGCCATAATAACGATTGTCCCAAGACATTTCGTATTCTTCGAAATTAGAACTATCGATAACGATACTGTTTTCCCAATCGTACACAATGGGAACATGTCGAAGATTGTTATATCGATACTCAGACTTGATCGTATTTTTCACAGGATCAAATATTTTTGGTCTTGCAATAGGACCTGATAACTCGATTTTTCGAATCCTAAAATCGGGTTGTGTGTCTTCGCTAAAGCTAAGATGATTCCCGTCAATATCTTTTAGGATAAAGAAAGTGCCATAATCTGTAAGCGGGAAGAACTCGGTACCTAGCTTGTTGAAATCAAGGAATTTGTTGTAGTCAATTTCTTCACTATACCAATACCACCACCAAATAGCGGGGTAAGCGTTCCAACCGCTATGATAATCATCAGAACGATAGTATCCACCGTTTTTCACAGCTCCAGCAACTCGTCCTGTATGAGTTTGGCCACCGGGGTAGGCACGTAAATCTTTCGCAACGTCAATAATCATGGGGTTATAGGGGGCTTGAATTTGGGGTGTGGGTACGGGTAGTGGTGACAATGGGTTTAATCCCGCAGTGTAGTCAACTTGAGAATTCTGTAATGCGTGGTCAATGGTGTTAAACTCAACAAAGTTAACATAGGGATCGGGAGCCAATACTTTAAAGTAGTGAACTCCACAGTAATCCGTTCCAAATCGATTGAATTTTTGCAACCCAGAACCAGGTCGTTGCCAATCTAAATAGACTTCGTCATCAAAACTTCCAATAGAATGATCTTTGTTGGTTTCAATAAAATAGGGCGGGTGTTTAATTTCTGAATTGTAGTCGAAAATTACGTTATAGGTTTCAACTTTTAATGCAAGTTTTGTTAATGCATTTCTTGGAAGAACGGTAACAGGAACTTCTCCGCCTTCATTTGTAGAAGGATAAGGAGCCTGTCCATAGTTTCTTAACAAGGAAGGTACGCCATATGTAGCCACCGTGATATAAGGAGGGATACCTGGTTCCAACGGGCCAAAGGTATCTCCATAGGTAACGGTTCCAAGATCATCAAAGAGACCATCGCCACAAGATATACAATTATTTTTATCTTGTGAACAATCTGTATCGGTGAACTTAATTTTCTCGTTACTATCAATGTTTACTTTTAGATAGCCAGGCAATATAGATGGGCCCGTAGAAGGACTGGTTGGGTCATAAAATGGGTTGGGTGCCCATAAGAAATCACCCTCATCAAGGATGCCAGGGTTTGGTCCACAGTCATTCCACAGCCACACAAGAAGGGTTTCGTCGTCATTGTATTGCCCAATAATAAGTTGGTCTTCTTCAATATCGTATTCGGTAGCTCCAATAGAATGGAGTCCATATACTTTACCAGCCAAGCTAGCGTTAATCCGTCCTGTGAACATAAACTGAATACCTGCGCCAGATGCGTTGTAGAAGGCAACAATTTCGTGTCCACTTGGAACTGAAATGGTTTGACCACTCGGATCATTGACATCGTTGGGGTTATCAGCATCACGTAGTTTTACACTAAGATTGGGGAATTTTTGATCCAAGATACTTAAACATTTTTTGGAAGGAAGTATGTTAATGTCTTCTGGGATCACAGGTTTGGAAATTTCTGTATAGGTGTCAAATCGGCCTTTCAGCTCTGGGGGTAGAGGAGGAACAGGAAATGCAGCGGGTCCCCATATTTTGCTACCGTCTGTTTTGCCTGCATAACACATTGTGTTATCATGCATTTTCCAGAAGGGATCGTAGATTTTGTGTTGTCCAGGTGTAGGATCTGTAACTCCGCCGCAATCTTTTACGGCAACTATTTTGACGTTGTTGTCAAAGGTTACCAATTCGTAACGGAACTTTGCACTATTCCAAATCTTCTGCCACCCTTTGTGGAAACCCGTAGGAGTACAGGTTCCTTGGTATGGAGTAAATTCGAATACAGCTTCTGGGTTATCGGCAGTAATCACGCGGTAGTCTTCATTGAAATCAATACCAATAAACTCTTGGTTGTTGACAATGTAAACATAGATTTTCTCTGCGGGGTGATATACACCGTTTTCCCAATATTCTGGTTTTGGTGAAGGATTAACACTGACACGAATTTGAGAAGTTTGTTCTACTTTAATCTCGGGTTCTACCGATAATTCCATACCCAATCGGTTGGATGGGAAAACTTCCCAATCAATAAAACGGAAGTCACAGTTTTTTCCAACGGACAAACCATGAACAATATTTTCGTTCACCCAGTAATTTTTGTTTCCGCCTACAATAGACCCACACTCATATACGGTGCTGTCTAGTTTTATAGTTGTTAAGCGAGTAGTGTGGAATTGATCAATGATAAGGGGTGTAATTCGAATAGAAGCAAAAGGAAGAATGTCTTGTATAGAAAGAAGGAGTTGATTTTGTTGAATATATCCATACCAAATCACATCTTCAATGGTTAAAGGAAGCTCGTTAAGGGGATCGTCAGAATTATCTCGATCTCCCACTTCTACGATTGTATAGGGTTGATATCCAAATATGGGATACAGTCGAATATCTCCAGTGCTTATTGTTCCAGAATCATCAACATCCACATATCCACCCACATGAGAGGCGGGGAAAATAGAATCTTGGTACACACGAATGTTGGCTGGAGTAGGATCCATGTCGTAGTACAAATCCATGTCTATAAGCATGTTCGCACTTACAATAGAGCCTGGGTCATACTGTCCTGAGAGATCAAGAACTCGAATATCTCCAGGGGTAATTGTATGTGTTGGGTTTACTACTGGGTCCCAGTCATGATCGAAATAAAGAATGCTTTCAAAAGGAGCTTCTCCATAGAAGAAGTAGTCTTCAACGTCGGTGGAAGGTATGGTTGTAAATAAAGGAGCATCACGAGGAACCTTGGATTCCGTTAAATAGATACCTTCTCCTTGATCATATGTGTAATTTCTTTCAATGTCTTTTTCGGGCCATTCTTGGTCAAAAAACATTTCGTTGTAGTTAAAGTTGAAGAGCGTTAATCCTACATCAGAATCGCCTTCTACTACAGAGGTGTTTGCAGGATACGTGATAACGTTTTCGCCGACGGTTACGGTTACTTCTGTTATTCTTTCGTCGCCTGGATCTACAATTTGAAGAGAACCCGGTTGAATAACTTTATTTTTATAAATAGCCTCACCACAACCGTATGAATATGGGTTGTTAACGGGGTCGGAGGCGTCTAATGCCGTGGTATCATGATACATGATGTCATAGGGAAATGGAGATAAAACTCTACCAAAATCTTTATCAGCCACAACATCATTGGAACATCCCAAAAATTCTTCACCGGTTCGTCCAGGACGGTAATCGTCAGAAAGATTGTAAGGAAAAAGGGTGTCAATAGGAGGAGGAGGATTTTCAACAAAGTTTTCACCTAGGTTGTTGTCAATACCGTCATCTTTCCAGATTTCCACACCTAGATATTCCCGATATCGGACATCAATATCTTGGAATGTGGTGGCAGAAATATCAAAGGTTCGGCCATCGTCATCGAGTACAGTGTTTCTTTGCATCGATTGGGCCGTAGCTAAAAAGCTTCCGCTTTGCGACCGAATGGACGCTGCTGTAAAATCAGGGATTTCTCCTTGCCAAATATCACTTTCAATAGAAAGGTTATACAAGGAGTTGTTTCCGGCACCAAACACAACTTCCGCTAAAAGAAGTGCATCACCACGAACTCGTGGAACGTAAGGTGTAGACGTTTCTTTTAAAGCTTTACTAATCATCATTTGGACATCGGAGCTTAACAAACCTCTGTTGCGGTCTTTTTTCAAACCACCAAAAACAGGGCCGTTTACGTTTGTTAGTCGGTAGTCCCCAACGGTGACTCGTCCATATGTTTGTGGATCGGTTCCTCGATCTTTATAGATCCACTCTTGGTACTCATATGAATACCAATCTTCATGCCATTTGGAGTCGGCTGGCGTTTTCTTGTTATCTACGTGGAGTTCGTCATCTTCTTTGCGAATTCGTTCTCCTCCGTTTGTTCCTTCTTCTGAGTTATACTCAGCAAAGTTGGTTCGGAAACGGAACAACGATTTATATCGAGAGGGTACACCTTGGTTCAAGGGATTTCCAAGTCGGTCATATGCACAATCCCAATCACCAGGCAACACCTTGCTATCGGGGGGATAATTTCTGGTTTCGCCGTTGAAATAGACAGAAACTGGCGTTAAACGATAATCCCCTTCTTGTACGTAAAAAGAAAGGCTCGGCCAAAGATTGGCATTCACACCTTTTCGGTAGATATGTTCACCGGGGTCAAAATCGGATATCTGGGTATAAAATCTGTGGATTTGTTCCGGCATGGTATAGGGGGGGTAATTTACAGTTATTGAAGCAGTTTTGTTTTGTGCTTCGTCAGAAACGTTGTCAGCATGAAGTTCATCACCACAAAGTGTACGTTTGGATTGAAGATTGTCTATGTCGCTGTTGTAATACCAGCGGAAAGACTTATCTGGTTGGGAAGTATAGTCAGATTGTGTGATGGGTGTGTCGTCAAATGTAAACCCATCATCCCCTGGCAAACCCCAATATCGGAATTCCAGTAAGTCGTATGCTTGCTCAGCATCCCAATCATAAGTACCGCTGTATTGAGTAGAAACATGGGTTTCTCCCTGCACAACAGAAGGACGAATGGGTGGTACAGATCCTTCTCCTCTTTCTAGAGGAAAATCAATCATGTCGATCCAACCCAGTCTAAAGAATCTCTTTGTGTTGTTTCGATCCCAAAAATAAATACAAGTGTTTCCATCTTGATCAATAAATGTGGGCCCATGGAACATATCAAATCGTGGATTGTCTGGATCTAATATGTAAGGTCCTTGGGTATTGTTGCCCGTAGATGGATCTACAAAAGCATTAGGGTTGTTGGTGCAAAGGTTGGTTTGGTATTTCCCCTTTAGGTTTGCAGGATCAGCAGGTTCAAAATACCGACAATCGTTAAAATAGCCATCGGGGTCTAACCACAATTGACCACAACTGTCGTATACTGCATACCAGGGTTCTTTAAATC
The DNA here is from genome assembly GCA_028700655.1 of Caldisericia bacterium. Classification (GTDB taxonomy): domain Bacteria; phylum Caldisericota; class Caldisericia; order UBA6126; family UBA6126; genus JAGLCW01. The sequence continues at coordinate 15,451 of JAQVSG010000009.1, read as the reverse complement.
GAGATTTCCCACCATCGGAAATGACTTCGAGATAGAACTTTGCCCAAAAGAGAGGTTCTGCTTGAGAATTTGGTAAGAGCGCAGGGATATTATTTTCATTCTCTATTGCCAATAAAGAATTGGGCATACCGTAGCCCTCTCGCCCCCAAATCGTTTCTCCTGATCGTTGCCAGGGAAACAGTTTGCCTTCCAGTTTTTGGCCGTCTCTATTGAAGCGGACAGGTACAAAGCGAACAGCAATCAAAGTGGCTTTGTTGAGTTCTTCATTAGCTTGAGTAATGTTCACAGCACTGTTAAAAGGAATCTGTAGCATAGCAACAGCCATAAAAGAGATGACTAACCAAGTGAATAATCTTTTCATCTCAGTTCTCCTTTCTCATCTTCGCTGTAAAGGGTTCTGTATCCGTAAGAAACTTGAATTCATCAGTTTCTTCTACCCCTTCGCGAATAGGGAAAAAACGTACAACACAAAGTATGTCAAAAATACCATAGACTACCATAAAATCAAATTATGGAAGCAATCCAAAACATACAAAAACCTCGTAGCTTTCAACGTCAATAATTATTTCATCAATTGGGTAAATTATATAACAACAAATTGCGATTTCCATGCTTTCTTTCGTTTCGTTTCTTTTTTTCTTATTTTTTTCTCTCTTTTTTTCGTTTTTGGGTTGTGGAAACATCTTCATAAATGAAGTATTTCCGGTACAATTACTAAAACAAACGAAACGAAAATTTTTTTTCTTGTAAAGGATTTTTAATGAACCAACAATTTAATGAGCAGTGGTCTTCTATTCTTAAAGACATTAAGAAGGAGTTAGTTCCAACCAGTTATTATGCTGTTAAAGATAGTAAGATTCATGCAATTCAATCAAATACTATGACAATATCGGTTGTATCGGAGTTTGTCAGAAATAAAATCATGGATGCCTTTATGCCTGTTTTTCTTTTTACTATCAAAAAACAGTTTCCTACCATAGAAAACATTGAATTCGTCGTTGAAGAGCCAAAAGAAAAGAATTCTGTTCCTGATACTGACTACAACCAGGCCTATGAAAGAACCTCCTATTTAAGCAACCCGGAGAGTGTTGAGTCTTTGCCTCTCAATCCCCGTTATATTTTTGATAACTTTATTGTGGGTAGCAACAACCAGTTAGCATATGCAGGTTGCAAAAGTATTACAAGTGACTTGGGCAAAGTATACAACCCTCTTTTTTTATACGGTGGTGTTGGTTTGGGGAAGACCCACTTACTCCAAGCAATTGCCCATGAATGCAATAAGAATGGGAACAAAAATATCGTATATATTACGTCTGAACAGTTTCTTAATCAGGTAGTCCACTCGATCCAAGTAAACACAGTGGATAAATTTCGCGAAAACATTCGCAGGGTTGACTATTTAATTATTGATGACATCCAGTTTTTGGTTGGGAAAGAAAGAACCCAAGAAGAATTGTTCCACACATTCAATGCTCTCTATGACCAGAAAAAGCAAATTGCTATTTCGAGTGACCGTCCCCAAAATGAATTAAAGGGCATTCAAGAACGTTTAATTTCTCGATTTTCTATGGGTTTGACTGTTGATATTTATCCCCCTGATTACGAAACCCGTTTGGCTATTTTGAGAAACAAAGACAAGTCGGAACAATATGACTTACCCGACGATGTCCTTGACTTTATAGCTTCTCAAAAATTTAATAACATACGTCAGCTAGAGGGTTCTCTTATTCGAGTTGCTAGCTACTCTTCTATGCAAAATATTGAAAATGTAACTGTAGAGTTTGCAAAAGAAACGTTGAAAAACTTTCTCCCTATGAGTTATAAGAAATTCACACCGGAAGAAATAAAAGTGATTGTTGCTGATTTTTATAACACAAAACCCCAAATGTTAGAGAGTAAGAGGCGTTCTAAAGACGTGACTGTTCCTAGACAAGTGGCAATATATTTGATTCGAGAAATGACGAATTATTCTCTCCCCGTTATTGGAAGATACTTTGGGGGAAGGGATCATTCTACTATTATTCACTCGTATGAAAAAATAAAAGGCGAGATGAAAACGGACATGAAATTAAAAAACGAAGTGGAAGAAATTATTAAAAAATTACAATACTCTTCTTAACAAGCCTATTGATTTGTTATATATATAGAAAAGTTAATCATTGTAATAAGACAGTTGAAGTTGTTCAAAGATTTCCCTTAACTCTTTCTCGTCTTTAAACTTTATACGAATTTGGTTGTGGAAAACTTGAACGGGTTTGTGTAAAAAATCTGTAAGGTATTTTTCTTGGGGTTTGTAGTGTGGATAAGTAACCACCTTAGGCTTCTTTTTTCCACAGGTTTTTGCAATGTAACCAGACAACTCCTTTACAGACAATTTTTGGGTGATTAAATACGCAAGTATTCTTTCTCTTTCGTCAGGTTCTTTTACAGACAATAGCAATCTGGCATGACCTTCTTGTATGTATCCTTTTTGTAAAGCATTTTTGGTGTTCTCATCAAGTTGTAACAACCGCAGAGAGTTGGTTACATATACCCTGCTCTTTCCAATGGAAGACGCACATTCTTCATGCGTCATCGAAAACGTTTGAATGAGAACTTGTAGGCTATTTGCAAGATCGAGCGGGTTTAAATCTTCTCTTTGAATATTTTCTACAATGGTTAGTTGAGCTGCTTGACGATCGGATATCTCTAAAATATATACAGGCGCTTTTGTATATTGTAGGGATCGAAGTGCTTCTAATCGCCTATGACCAGCTATCAATTCATAATATGTGTCCACAAATCTTACAACCAAGGGTTCAATAAGGCCATTTTCTTGAATCGATTTTGCCAACTCTTGGATCGATTCAGGTTCAATACTCACTCTTGGTTGATAAGGAGATTTGTGAATGAGTTGGATTTGAACCTCTCGTATTGAACTATCTTCGTCTTTGTATTCTTCTAAAAGAGCTCCTAAACCTTTCCCTAAACCGCCTTTACGTTTGTTCATGTTGCAATAACTCCTCTACTAATAACTCGTAGGCTTTTGCACCTTTAGAGTGTTCGTCGTATTCGCTAATCGGTTTACCATACGACGGTGACTCACTCAATCTAACATTTCTAGGAATAATGGTTTTGAAAACCAAATTCCCAAAGTAGTTAATTACTTCGTTTGAAACATCTTTTGACAAGGTTGTAGTTTGATTATACATTGTCAGTAAAACGCCTTCAATTTGAATCGAAGGATTTAGGTTTTTTTGAATTCGCTTGAACGTGTGAACAAAAGAAGAAATACCCTCTAGTGCGTAGTATTCACATTGCAATGGAATGACAACGCTTTGAGAGGCAACCAATGCATTAATTGTAATGACACCCAATGAAGGTGGACAATCGATAAAAATATAGTCATAGTGCATTGTGATTTTTTCAAGTTGTTTCTTTAGCGAATACTCCCAAGAGGAAACCTGTAAAAGCTCAACCTCAGCACCTGCTAAGTTCATAGTAGAGGGCAAGACATCGTATCCATAAGCAGAAGGAAGAATTACTTTTGAGCACTCAATAGACTGTATCAATACATCGTACGCACAGTTTTCAAGACCGCTACGATCGATTCCACTCCCCGTTGTTGCATTGCCTTGCATGTCTAAGTCAATCAATAATACCGACTTACCAGCCTTTGCCATGTACGCGGATATATTAATAGAGGAGGTGGTTTTTCCTACCCCGCCTTTTTGGTTCGCAACCGAAATTACTTTTGCCATATGCATCCTCGATTTTGTATAAATGTTTTATTGATGATACCTTGATTACTACCAAAACTCAAATGGTTTCTTTAGGTGTTTTCTGTTCTCTGTTGTTTCGATACTGTGGAAATTATATATTGACGCCTCTTTTTGTTTTTATATAATACTTAGACACTTGGCTAAATAAACAAGTATAAGAAAGAGGCAAACATGGAATCCTTACTTTTAATTTTCAAAGCTCTCTCGGATCGAAATCGACTACGTATCTTACACGCCTTGGTTGCACAAAAAGAGCTTTGTGCCTGTCAGATTACAGAGTTAATCCAAGTTACAAACGCCACTGCTTCTCGGCACATGGGGGTATTGATTAATGCAAACCTTGTTCAAAGAAGAAAGAAAGGAAGGTGGGTGTATTACCAACTACATACTGAAAACCAAGGTGTTGAAAATGTATTTACCTGGATTGAAAAGAAACTTAAAGAAGATCCAGAAGCTTTACTCGATCTTATTTCTTTAGAAGAGATTACAAGGTGTGGGCCAGAAGAGATTTGTAAAAAACATAAAACGTTGAAATTTTGTTCAAAACAATAATCTATATCAAAGAAGGAGAAATCGATGAGTGAAAAACCTCGAATTTTGTTTTTGTGTACTGGCAATTCATGCAGAAGCCAAATGGCAGAAGGATGGACACGTTTTCTAAAGGGAGATCTTATGGAGGCTTACTCCGCCGGCACTGAACCGCAAAGGCTCAACCCCAATGCGGTTAAGGTGATGAAGGAGATGGGAGTTGATATTTCCAACCAACACTCAAAACACATACAAGAATTTCAGGGAACACTTTTTGATGTTGTTGTTACGGTTTGTGATCATGCCCACGAAACCTGTCCTTTTTTCCCAACGAAAAACCCGGTTATTCATAAAGGTTTTCTCGATCCCTCAGTAATTGCCGAAGAGATCGCAAAAAAAGGTGCATCGGAAAAAGAGCAACTTGATTGGTACAGGAAAGTACGGGATGAGATTAGAGCTTTTGTGGAAACCCTACCCGACGGAATGAACATTAAAGGAGAGGTACAATGACAACGAAACAACATAAAGATCATATTCGCGAGCAAGTTCGAACCCATTATTCGGAAATCGCAAAAGAAAACAGTTCTTGCTGTGGACGTAGTTGTTGTGGATCGACAACTTTGGACAACACGGCAATCACTACACGACTTGGTTATACTAACAACGAGCTGTCAGCTGTTCCAAAGGGATCAAACATGGGTCTTGGTTGTGGTAATCCTCAAGCGATAGCACAGATGAAACCGGGGGATATTGTACTTGACCTTGGCTGTGGTGGAGGATTCGATTGTTTTCTTGCTGCTAAACAAACGGGAGCAAAAGGAAAAGTGATCGGTGTTGATATGGCACCCGAAATGCTTGAAAAGGCCCGGAAGAATGCACGTAAAGGCGATTATTCGAATGTGGAGTTCCGGCTTGGAGAAATCGAGCACCTACCTGTTGCCGACAACTCTGTTGATATCATTATATCCAACTGCGTCATCAATCTGTCACCGGACAAGGAACAAGTTTTTCGCGAGACATACCGCGTATTGAAGTCAAATGGTCGGCTTGCTGTATCCGACGTAGTTGCAATAACCCCCCTCCCCGATGACGTTCAGCAGAATATAGACGCTTATTGCGGATGTGTAGCTGGGGCGATTCAGGCAAATGAGATCGAACAAATGCTCCGCGATGTCGGCTTCTCGGAAGTTACCATTGAAATTAAAGAAGACGGCAAACAGCTCATAGGTGACTGGTTTCCCGGGAGTGGAATGGAAAAATATGTTCGGCCAGCAATGATTGCTGCTGTTAAATAAAAGGAGGATGTCATAATGAATCTTACTAACTTTGGTATTATTGTTTAGCTTCAAAGGCGAAACCATATTGGCCAATCCTTTAACTATAGTATGGATTGCAATACCGTTATTTATACAAACTGTTTTAATCTTTAGTTTGGGATACGGTGCTGCAAAACTACTACGGCTGCCATATGAAGACGCAGCTCCAGCCGCCATGATTGGAGCTTCTAACCATTTTGAAGTTGCCATTGCAACTGCTGTCATGATTTTTGGTCTTTCCTCTGGGGCAGCCCTTGCAACAGTAGTTGGCGTGTTAATCGAAGTACCCGTCATGCTCATGCTTGTGGGCGTTTGTAAGAGAACCTCCGGCTGGTTTGATACCAAAAAAACAGTTGTGATTACAAGTTGAAAAAAAGAATGGTGGAGGTGACGGGAGTCGAACCCGTGTCCAAATAGAACAACAGTATACCGGAGTTACAAGCTTCCCTTGTTTTGTACTCTATTGCTGGAAACAAGGAACCAATCAATAGAGATCTGAAGAGTTTTTTTAATTGTCGTATCTTTCTTCAGAAGAAGGTACATCAACTCCTTTTCTGTTTGCAGTTTAAAACCCCGAAAAGGGAGAGTTAAAAACTGAGTCGTAGGTTAAGCTACGGCGTAGTTGTTTGCGTAATTTGTATAATTGGCAAATATTGTTTTGATACATTTTTAACGGAGCCAAGTATCATCTCCGGCTTGCCGACATAGTGCAATCCTACTGTCGAAACCATTACACCCCCATATTAACTTGTCAAGATACTATTGTTATTAGTATACCCATTTCTGGATCTTTTGTGCTATGAAACGGGAGTAAGCTTTTGAATAAAGTGTAACTGATGTAGTTTCGCAGATTGCAATATGGCGTTTTTAATTGCCAACCGATCCGAAGAACCATGGCAAATGATAGAAATCTCTTTTACGCCCAACAAAGGAGAACCACCGTATTCACGGTAATCCAAGGTCTGTTTTAGAGAGGAAAAACTGTCTTTCAAAAGCATTCCACCCATTTTGTGTTTTAGAGAAGAGCCGATTTCTTCTTTGAAGAACTCTTTTATAAACTGCATTGAGCCTTCTACGGTCTTTAAAATCACATTTCCAACAAACCCATCACACACCATCACCTGGATATCTCCTTGAAACAAATCCCTTCCCTCGATGTATCCGCGGAAGGTTTCGGGAAGGTGTTCAGAGAGTAGTTTGTAGGAAGCTTTTGTAAGACAATTACCCTTAGAGGGCTCACTACCATTGTTGATAATAGCCACGTTTGGGGTGGGACACGAAAACATAAGAGAATGATAAGTTGACCCCATAATCGCATATTCCAAAAGATTTTGAGGCTTGCTATCTAGGTGAGCTCCTGCGTCTAGTAGAGTGCAAACCCCTTTGTTAGTGGGGAAAGGTATAGCAATGCCAGGACGTGAGATGCCTGTTATTCTACCCAAAAGGAAGAGAGAGGCAGCCATTTGTGCCCCTGTATTGCCAGCACTCACAATTGCATCGCAAGTATGATCTTTAACCAATTGTATAGATTGATATAGAGACGTTGATTGTCCAAACCGAAGGATTTTGGAGGGTGTTTCATCCATGGGGAAACTATCGGGAGCATGAAAAATAGAAAAACGATCACGACAGGCAAAAAAACACTCTTGTCTCAGAGCCTTCTCAATTTGATCGTGATCACCCGTTACTGTGATATGTATATCTTTGTTGCTTTTAACGGCGTCTAGAGCCCCATGAAGTCTGGTTGTATAGCCTAGATCACCACCAAGAGCATCTAGTGCTACACGAATCAAGCAGTGGCCGATTTCTCAGATTTTTCTTTAATGGCAATAATGCTTTCGTTATTGTAATGTCCACAATATTTACAAACGTTGTGGGGAAGAATGAGCTTATTGCAACTAGGGCATTTGGTTAATTGCACAGGAGTAAGTTTTTGCATTGCCCTGCGGTGGTTGTTTCTCCGTGCGGTTCTTTTCTTTTTCGGGACGTTCATCAATATCTCCTTTAATACATGGGTTCAAAATAATATATGCAAGAAAAGTAGTATAGTAAACTGTAGCTGAAAATCAAACGGAAGTTACTCCATTTTTCTTGATGAACCAACCAAAAATGCACCTTTAAGAGGTTTTAGTAAGCGTCTAAAAAATTCAACATAAGAAGCTTCCGGTTCCAAGAAAAGGGATGGATGATAGTTTACAAAAACAGCAGATTCAATATTAGGAGTTGAAAAATCATCGAATTGATGGAAAAGATCTTTTACTGTTTGGTAGGTAAAAAAATCAGCATGTCTGTAAATTGAATTGTCAAAATCAGGTTGATGCATGAGAGATTGAATCCACACTGATTCTCTATTTAAAACACCAACAACGGCTTTACCACCAGGTTTTAAAACCCGATGAATTTCCTCAAAGGATTGATATGTATTGTCCACAAATTCTAACGAACTGACGGCTACAACAATATCAAAGCTGTGATCTTGAAAGGGTAAGTTTTCTGCTGCTGCTTCAATAAAATGGATGGGTACAATCGATTGTTCCGTTTTTTCTTGGGCAATTGTTATCATTTTGTTCGATGCATCGATGGCAGAAACATGTGCCCCAAGATTGGCCATGCGAATGCTATATATGCCTGTTCCGCAACCAACGTCAAGGACTCTTTTGCCCATCAAATTGCCACAATGCTTCCATAACAACCGTTGTTCTAGTGTGTCAACAAACTCTCCTAGAGGTGTTTTGTACCAATCGTCATAATGTGCTGATAAGGAATCAAATAAATCTTCGCTAGGCATATCCTTCTCCCTATAGTGTAAAGTTTTTCATATTCATTTTACCATGAAAGAAAGAAATTATATAATAGCGATATGCATTCTTACGAAGGAGTACAAAATGAAAGACTTTTACAAAGAAGCCGGCGTACAAACACTTGCAGACGGAACCTCAATGAAAGGATTGTTGCAGTGGGTCGACAAAACCTTTGCATTTAGAGATCCTGATGAGTATGGTCATGTATTACTGCCCATTGGCTTTTTTGCAAACGTTATTCACATAGGAAACAATATGGGTCTTGCTGTTTCCACCGATGGCGTAGGAACGAAGTTACTCGTAGCCGAACAACTTCAAAAATACGACACCATCGGAATTGACTGTGTTGCCATGAATGTAAACGACCTTATCTGTGTGGGAGCGGAACCCATCAGTTTCTTGGATTATATTGCTGTGGCAGAATATGATCCTGTTACTATTGAACAAATTGCAATCGGTTTGCATGAGGGATGTAAACAGGCCAGAGTCTCCATTCCTGGTGGTGAAATTGCACAAGTGAAAGATCTACTACACCCAAAGAAGACCGCCTTTGATTTAGTAGGAACCGCTATAGGAACTGTACAAAAAGATTCTATTCTGACAGGAAAAGAAATTGAGGAGGGAGATGTCATACTAGGATTTCCTAGCACTGGATTACATAGTAATGGATTCACATTGGCAAGAAAAGTGTTATTGGAGCCTTCCAGTCATCCTTCTAGGGATTTGTTGATGGAACTCCTTACTCCTACAAAAATTTATGTGGAAGCTGCTATGAAACTTCTTAACCATTTTACTGTCAAAGGATTTGCGAATATTACAGGGGATGGCTTGCTGAACATTCTGCGTCTTGACTCCTGTGTTGAATATGTGATTGACAATCCTCTTCCCGTCCTTCCGATTTTTCAAACTATTCAAAGAATCGGCTGTATTCCTGTTGAAGAAATGTATAAAGATTTTAATATGGGATTAGGTTTTGTGGCTATTGTGTTACAAAACGAATACGAGGCTATCCATACATTTTTAGATCAACAAGGAATAGATCATGCTCAAATTGGAACCATACAAAAGAGCCAACACCCCAAACTTACGGTTCCCAGTTTGTCATTGGTAGCTGAACAAGGGACGATACGAAAATACAAAAAATAGTACTTACCGTTATTGCCCCGGGTAGGTGATATATATTTTCTTTGTATTGGCTTCCCATATAACGGATGCTCCCAATGCTTCTGTTACAAAACGTATAGGAACAAATGTCCGGCCATTTTTAATCATGGGTGGAACATCGAGTGTTACCGGTTCATCGTTGACATACGCTGTATTGCTCCCAAGAATAACGTCTACACGATTGCCATCCAATATATAAGAAGCTTTTTTCTGCTTGCTGTCCCATACAATTTCTGCGTTCAATGCTTCTCCTATGAAACGGAATGGGACCAGTGTTCTTCCATTCTCTGTGAAGGGGGGCTCATCAAGATCGACTCTTTCATTGTCTATATACGCAGATTTGGAACCGATTTGGAGTACAATGGTGGTTCTCTCTTTGGGTTGTGAATCGGAACTCTTTAAAGATACGATTTGAATACGAGAATTTCCTGTGTCAGCGATATAGACATAGTCTTCTGTACCCCATATGTCGCCTGGGTAATTCAAGGATCCCTTTTTTTCCTGGTATCCTTCTATGCTAGCAGGGTATAAAACGGCTCCGTTTTCACCAACAGAAAACAATTCTTCTCCCCGTTTTGTACAAAAATAAACAGTACCATTGGTGGAATTTAAAATGGAAACTATGGAACCAGCAAGGTGCATATCAGAGTAAACACCATCCATGGGTAGGGAAAACTCTACTACTAAATAGCCTTTTGTGTCGACCACGCGAACTTTTCTAAAAGTGGGAAGCAAAATATACAAAAACCCAGCATCATCGACGCTTATAGAGCATTGATGAGTGAATGAAGATTGATTCTTGAGAGAAATAATCTCCAGTTTTGTAATGTTTTCTCCTTTTTTATCAAAGGAATACAATATTCCATCAAACCAAGAGAGGACAAAAAAAGTCTGATCCGAGGATCGATAATAAATACTTGATTTCGGCGGTATGTAGGAGGGAATTTTTACGACAGAGGCTTGGTTTTCTCCCATATTGTAGTGAATAATAGACAATTGTATTCCTTTGATAACAATAAAAAGAGAATCTTCGCTATCGATAAATAGTTGTACATCGGAACTAAAATTCGATACATTCGCCAAGGATTGGATTTGGCTAAGAGGAACGGAAGCTTTTAAAGTATCGTTGTGGTAGTAGCTTATTGTGCTGGATAAAAGGTGAAAGGTAAAAATGTTAATTTTGTCTCCCGTAATTCGATACGGGGACATTGTTTTTGATGGACAAACGGGGATTAATACCGACGAGGTATCCGTCCCAATCAATTCGATACCTTTGTTGGGGTGACAGATCAAGATTTCTTGTTGAGAGAAGCTACAAAAATCGAGATCATTCTGAAACATCGTAGTATTTGTACTAATGTACTGTCCTTCGTTCAAAATGGAAAACGTATTCGGCTGAAGAATGAAAAAATAAGAGGGAGTGCTAAATAATGCAATGTAGCCATCAGGATGACAAGAAATATGAGTGGGAAAGTGGGACAGTTCTGACAACTCAGTATGTTTGACATAAGAGCCATCTAGAGAAAACTGGTAGATACTTGCATGCGAATTGCGTAAATCGCCGTAAGGAGCCTGTAATATGTAGATTGCATCTTTGGATACGGTTATGTCAATGGCGGCTATAGGATCTCCATTTTCATCGGTGAGTTCCCTGGCAATATCGGAGTTTTCCTCAATGGAGCCCATCCATACAGTACCTCCAGATTGATCTTTAAAAACAATTTTTCGAGATTCAATTGGAACAATACGGTTTCCAACGGGCCCAATAAAACCTTTAATGGTGTTTAACTGACAAGTATGAAGAAGAGATCCATCACTGGAGTATGTATAGAGGAAATTGTCTACTCGAAGGTATATTTCATTGTCCAAAGAAGTATGGAGTTCAACTTCTGCATAATAGTCGGAATTCGGAAGGTATACAGGGAACGCTTGGATTAATTTACGAAACCTGTCATACTTACCAATGCAGGATTTTAGACCATCCAATACTAAAATATTGGTGGATTGATCTGTACAAATACGAATTGGATATCCCAATTCTCCAGCAATAGGACCATGACCCAAGGAATACCAAGAACGATTTGTCTCAGCAAACAAGGACAGTGGGGATAACGAAATAAGGAAAGAAACAATGAAGATACATGTTTTCAACAAGAAAGATGTGTTATTTTTCACATTCATCCTGATCCTTCTTTCTATTCGAAGTTTTTCCTTTCGGGTGGAAAATCGAATTTTTCAAAGAGGTAGATTTAGAAAGGATATCTTTACTACTATTCTTAATTTTTGTAGAAAAAATGGAAGATTGCTTGGCTGAATATTCTGTGGCTCTTTTAAATCCATATATAACAATGTACCACATTTTTTTTGGGTTTAACTTGCTTGTATGGACCATTTTTACAAACAAGGGAATGATTTTAGGCAGAATGAGTAGGGGTATTAATATACTGATATAACCTTCATATAGACTATAGTTTTTAGAGAAAACAAACAAAGGTACGAGTAAGAAACAGAAACCAGCTGCAAACGAAATGTTTTTTGTTATGGAGTTCATGAGAACAAGAAGTGGCACCAATAGTAAGCTGATAAGAGGAAAAACGGCAAACGACACACCTGCAGCCGTGGAAGCGCCTTTCCCTCCTCGGAAGCCAGCGAAAACTGGCCAATTATGGCCACAAATTGTCGAGCCAGCAACTCCTAAAAACCAACCCCCATGTATAAGACCGTTGGTAAACAAGAAATACCCAATGTACGTTGGGATGTATCCCTTTAGGAAATCACAGGCAAAAGTAAAAAATCCCCAAGATTTCCCAATAGAGTGGTAAACGTTGTTTGCGCCCATGTTTTTGAATTCGTTATCACGAATGTCCTTTCCTGTTTTCAGTTTACCAATAATAAGAGCAGACGGGATTGAGCCAATTAGATACCCAATAAATGTTAATAATAAACCGCTATTCATGCTGTTTGTCATCACGTCCTCATAGATAACTCTTATTCATTGGAAAAGACACTACTTTCTACATGATAGCATTTATTTATTGTCAATGGTAGATAGAATAACATTGTTTCTTGATTGAGTACGTAGTAGAGTTAAAAATAACCCTACTACATCATCTTGGTAGCTTGTCGTATCTAGAGATAAGAAGCTGCAGGAAACAAAAAAACGATTGTTATAATTTTGGACCAGGCCAATTCTTTTATCTTTTGAAGTACCAAGGAGGGAAGCAGTTGACTCTAATTGTATATTCTCCCAGCTTTGTCCAAAAAAAGGTTCCCAGTTTGCTCGAGAAGGTACAAAATATGTCTCTTTTTGTGTACCATCCTGTGTGTTTAATTCGACAAACAAAGGCTCTAAATGCCGGCTATAATTCGTTAGCGAGAACGATGTTGAAGGGATCCCAAAAAAAAGTAAGAGTTTTTGATTTAGACTTTCATGGTACGTATTTGGCCCAAAACCAAGTATCATTCCTCCTTGATTCGAAAACGTTTCTAAGTAGTCTAGAAGAAAAGAAGCTTCTTGACGAGAATAACCCCACCAATAATTGTCAAATAAAAGAATGCCTCTCAAATTAAAAACTTCAAGAGAGTGATTCGGAATGATGCAGAATTCAATCTTTTGGTCCTGCAAAGGAAGTGTATCCAATTTCGTATTTAGAGTTTCAATGGGAATTGCATGATTCATTTTGTTCTCACTACCCGTGTTTATAGGGATCCCAATTCTACACACATCTTTTTCCACCGTAGTATCAATCAACCATTGTTCTGTATTCATAGAAAACAACAGTTCTGTGTTTTCATGTGTTGTAGGATCCCCCGAAAAACCTTCAATTGAATGTTCTGCTGTATATTTGCCTTGTTTCGTCGGCAATGGAATCAGACATTCTTTTTCCACACTACGGAGACGGGGAATATTCTCCAAAATTTTCTTATCCGAATATACTACAACCCCCTTTTCATCGATTAGTCTTAGGGAAGACTCAATACGATGAATAGACTTATATCCATCTTGCGATAGGCTATAAAAATAGGGAAGTTTTTCCCCCGCTTTTGCATGTTTAATGCGTGTGTACGGGTGTTCTAAAGAAATACTATACGGATTTGCCGATAAAAAAAAGAATCGCATTTCGTTTCCTGCTTCATCTTCACACCGAATACTTGTTTTTGGTGAGAAGTCCAAGGGAAGGACTATGTTTGTTTTTCCAGAGACATTTCCTGAAAATTGGACATTGCTTGGGTTTGTATAATCGAAAACAAGGATTTTTGAACAATTCTTCATTTCCATTTCTAAAGAGCAATTCTTGTCAAGGAAAACAGTAGGATAATATGTGCTTTCATCGTCAACAATAATAGACTTAACTTCAACACTCATGGTTGGTAATGATGTTTCTGAAGCTTCCGACGGGTGAAGAATCGGTAGCGTAGGATCTCCCAAGAGTGTGAAGCCAACAAAGCTGTGTAAAGAAAAGTCGTACAGATAATTCTCTTGAAGATATTCTGTGAGAGTCCTACTACAAATTTCTCCTAGTGAGTTTGAATACGCAATATTCTTTGAGAAGTGGACACACATTGCATCCATTTGTTGAGGATTCTTGTAAGAGACTTCTCCATTGTACCCTTTTTCAACAGAAAAGCTTGAGTAATTGACTCGGGCTCCTCCAACAAAAGCAATTGAACCAGCCGGAGAAAAGAGCAGAGATTGACCAAAAGAAGTGGGCACTCCGAAAACAGGGTCTGTTTCGTAAGTTATACCAGAGTCTCTTGAATCATACGCCCCATTCATACAGGAATAGCTAAACACAATGGGAACTTTTTCTTCTTTTTCTAGGTTCATACTATCTCGAACATCAAAAAAACCTGGTTCTAACCGTATTTCACTACCTGAACCGTGTGCACAAATGGTCACAAAACCATGCTGTCCTTTTTGTAAAAGAGCAGTGGCTTCTTTGTCGTTGCATTTACCTTCTGTAGCATATAGTTTTGTGAAGTCTGAGGCTACACCCGGAAGTTGGTTTATTATATGTTGACATAACATTTCGCCTACGTAATCACGCTGGAATAAATCTCCCCCTATAAAAGCCATTTTTGAAAACCATTCGATGTCTACGTTTTCATACCAGCAAGCTACTTTTTCTATATATCGTTGTAGTTCTTCTTCTGTTCTTACAGGTATTCGTCCACAAGAGCTTTCAATAATTAACTTTTTATCTCCCCCATTCGGAGACATATAAAAAAAGTCGGAGGGCAGCATTTCGTTGTAAAAATCGTGTGTAAGGTTGAAATCCATATTGCTATAGGAAGCATATACGGAGGTTGGTATAATAGCATTGTCCCCAATCAATGTAACATATTTATGGGGATCTTCTTTAAGATTTGATTTTAAAAACAGCCGAATTTTCGACGCAAGTTCATAATTCCACGTTTCTAAAAATCCCCATTTATTCTGCTCCAATCTTTCTATGCTCTTAAAGGCACCGATATTGTTTTTTGTTGCTATATTTTCGTACGTACCACTCTCTATTTCTGACAATGACATCATCGTACTATCAATACCCCATGTCTGATGCAAATGTTGCAACTTTTTTACCGAAGATGTCCATGCATCTGGGTAAATGATTATTTCTTTTTCCTTACCTGTTTTGCCAAGGGTTATGGGATCTTCCAAATTGGGAACGATCAAAAATGTACACTCTTGAACGAAAAAAACAAAGCCAGATCGAATTTGAATCGGGTATATCAAAATTGTACACAAGGGGTTCTGGGGCGTTCCAGTAATTATATAATCAACTACATGGCCCGGCAATTTGCCATGTTTTTCTCTTGTAGTGCCATCTGTTGCATACATATCTGATGAGCTCTTTAAAATATGAGCAGGTATATAGGACCC